>JAHJGG010000017.1 GCA_018824545.1 Patescibacteria group bacterium
ACCCCACCCAATTACCTGGTTATTCATTTTAGTAATAAATGCGTCCTCTCCATCAGAAATATTTGATACCAACATGCGAGCAGGAGTATTGAGAGAAGATATTAGTAATGCATCCAATAAATCACTATTTTTTATTTTTTCACCCTCTGCAACTCTATATCTGTGATATTCTGATTTATGTAAGCTCGGGTTGTATGCAGTTGAACTATTTAGGTCTAGGCCATTTTCTAAAGCTAAGTAAGATGTTAGTACTTTTGTAAAAGAAGCAAGAGGTCTTACATAGTCAATATTTTTCCCTGCTAGAATTTGTTTTGAATCATAATCAGCTACCAAGTAGCTATCTATATCAGTATCAAATTCAGGTCCAATAAATTTGGTTTCACTTGTTGGAGTAACTATCATCTCGCCTGCACTTGCAGTTTTTACTTCATCCTCTGTGATATCTACTCTTGCAATAGTATCGACTACTGCACTGTTTAAATATATTGGCTCAGCAGTCTGGTGTGCGATTCCAGCAAGTTCATTGATCCAGATAATATTGCTCCATTTGTATCCAAGACCATTAAATACTTGTTCATTTGCAATGTGTTGTTTTTTTCCATCAGCAATTGCATATATTTTGTTCGATCCTGTAATACCAACCAGAGTACCATCACGCAAAAGTATAGGATCTCCATAAGTCAAATCATGCATTTGTGAAGCTTTTACTTCTATTGGTCTCATGCCTTTATAATTATTTTCTGCAATTATAGGATCATATATTGGATGATATGTATTGTCTTTTACAAAATACAGCTGTTTGTTTTCAATCACACGCCAAAGCTCACCAGTTGGACGGCTGATATTGGATGTAATTATTTTACCCAATTCATAATCACCAATGTCACCTGATGTAACATCTATAACTTCGTCTGGATTGTAACCTAAGGCACTAAAAACATTAGCACTTTCAAATGGTCGCAAAGTGTCGTAATCAAGTAGATAATAAGTATTGTTATTTTTTAAAATAGAATAGTTTGGAAGTGATAAATTTTTTCCTTCATCATAACGAGTTAATTCTGAACTTGGTACAGTAATAATCATTTTTGGATCAAAACGAGTGATGAGTGCTGTCATGCTTGTGATAAGACGTTTTTTACCATCTTGAATGAGATAAATACTTGGGTTATCCACAGTTGTCACAAGTGTACCATTTGGATAGACCTGATCAAACCATCTCTGCCACAAGGTCCAGAAGTTTTGGTTACCTTGTATGTGTGGGGTATAAGTATAGAGAAACGCTGTAGCAAAATTAGCAGGTACAACCGGAGTGCTGTCAATAGTATAACTTGCACCAGCTTTTTTTATCCATGACTGTGAATTTACATTATCATAGTACCATCGAATGATTCCGGCAGCAGAGTCTACTTGTTTGCCAAAACCTTTGTTATTTAAATAATTTGTACAAGACCAACCACAGCTCTCATTGATACCATAACCAGTTGCACCGTTCAGCTGATTTTCACTTGGATTTTTGTCAGTAATCAAACTCTGTTCTTTTTGGAGTTTTACTAATAAATATTTTGGATTAATTTGATATTCTGTTGCAGCTCTATAAATAATATCAGAACTAGTCCTACGTACGCCGTCTTTGTCATCTGTTCGTAAATTAGAAATATACCCGTCCTTGTCATTCAGAAACGCCTGAATATCATCTCGATTCATGCTTTGTGAGTTTTGCATTTCTTCGTCGCTCAAAATAAAGTTCGGGTTGAAATCATCAGCAAAAATAATACTAGGAGATAGTATACCGAAAAATACCAATAAAATTAGAGATTTAGTCATTGTTTTCATATATTTTTATTATAGCATATTCACAAGACACAAGCCACATACCACAAGCCATGAGATGTTGAACTGTGATATGTGTCTCGTGGTTTGTGCTTCGTGAATTAAAAAACCCTTCTTATTCACACATAAATAATTACATGTAAAAAGGAAGGGGTGTCGGTCGTCGCTTTGAAAGCTGGGGCATACAATCTAAATGGTCAGGATTGGACGTGTCGTGTCCAGTGTCAGGGGGTGGGGTTTGAGCCAGTGCCCTCCTCGAGGCGACGTCGCTCCATTTCGGGAGCAATAAATTCCCCCCAGAATGCATCCATGTGTTCTTGATAAGGGTCTCTTCCTTCTTGGCGGGCTATTACATATGCCTCAAGTTGAAGAATATATTCTTCAGTAATCAGCATGGCCATTTCATAAGGGTTAGGACCATTGTACGGTTCTGGCTCGGTTTGGAGTGGTACCTCCAGATCCTCCATAGTAAGAGGTGGGGGAGGGTCGGTAAGACCGCATTCTTCCCGGATTAGCCGTTCGACCTCTTGTGCATACTCGAGAGTAATCTCTGTCTCTTCCAGTATGTCATTTATTTCAGACATCTGCTGTTCAAAAACCTCTTCTTGCTCTCGCCACTCGCGAGCAACGCTTAGGGCATCCAGTGCATAAAAAACTGTTTGGCTTAACCAAAGGATTTCTTGGTCTTTCCATTCTGTGTTGGTGACAATTCCCAACGCTTCGTGGTACGTCTCATAGAGACGTATCTCGAGGGCGTTCTCAGTCTCAATGACCGATGAAGTGTCCACCTCGCTCTCTTGGGCGAAGATGGAAGTTGGTGTTACAGTCACTATCATGGTGACCAGGAGAATTGTTTCCACAAAGTGCCGATACATGGCACACTCCTGAAGTTTGGAAGTCGCGCTAACTTCCTTGTTAGAAAGAACCTAAACGAGACTTGCGCTTGCCTCGTGTTTTTTATTTGCCGAGATTATTCTCGAACGTTTAAATATATGGTAAATTGTTATTTTTGTCAAGTTTTGTCTACCTATCTTTTGTGGATGGTTTTTCCTCTCAACAAACATCAATATATTTGCTTTTTCAATCCTATTCTGCTATTCTTATATATATGTCTGGAATATTCTACATAGTAGCCACCCCAATAGGAAATCTAGCAGATATCACTTTTAGGGCCATAGATACACTAAAATCAGCTGATTTGATATTGTGTGAAGATACTAGGGTTACACAGAATCTGTTGAATCATTATGAAATCAAGATTCCAACAATGAGTTATCACCAACATTCGGATGAGAAAAAAGTGAATGAAATTAAAAAGTTGTTAGAAGATGGAAAAAATTTAGCGCTGGTAACAGATGCTGGAACACCAGGTATCAGTGATCCGGGTAATAAATTGATTGAAGATTTAAGATTTAAGATTGATGATTTGGTGATTGTGCCGGTGCCGGGGGTAAGCGCAATTACTACAGCACTAAGCATATCAGGCTTTCCCACTGACAAATTTACATTTATGGGTTTTGCTCCAATAAAAAATAAACGCAAGAAATTTTTTTCTGAAGTCGCAGATGCAGAGTACACGGTAGCATTTTACGAATCATGCCATAGAATCAAAAAAACATTGAGTGAACTGGCAAATGTATTGGATAAAAAAAGAAAGATTTGCGTGTGTCGAGAATTAACAAAAAAGTTTGAAACTATTTATCGTGGTAGTACCCAAGATATTTTAAACAAAAAAATTCTCCAGAAAGGAGAATTTGTAGTTATTGTTTCTAGATAAGAAATTGGAGGAGACGACCAAACTTTGCAACTTTCCAGGTTACTAGGCTTGGCCGACTCCTTTAGCCGTATCTTTGACCACTTCGCGTCTCTCCTTGTTGACTTGCATGTCGTAGCTTTGAAGGCGAAGGATGTAAAAAAAACGGCAAATTAGGTACCCCCTTTGGTGATCATCAAAATGCGCGTAAGATTTATTCCAGCAATCATTAGGTCTGGTACGTTACATGCTAGTGATGGCCAAAGGTCCTTCCTAAAGTGTAATTATTATATATGAAAAAAAGTAATACATAAAGAAATAATTATGTCAAGACCATTCTATATCACAACTACATTGCCATATATCAATGCCAAACCGCATATTGGCCATGCATTAGAAATTGTTCAGGCAGACGTACTAGCTCGTTACCATAAATTGATTGGGGACGAGGTTGTTTTTAATACTGGAACAGATGAGCATGGGCTAAAAATTTATGAACGAGCACAGGAAGAAGGAAAAGATCCACAAGTATTCAGCAATGAGAAGGCACAAGATTTTGATAGCTTAAAAAATTTATTAAATTTAAGTTATACCCACTTTATACGTACTACTGACCCACACCATCAATTGGCGGCACAAGAGATGTGGAGAAGATGCAAAGAAAATGGTGACATTTACAAAAAAAATTATCAAGTTAAATATTGTGTAGGTTGTGAGCTAGAAAAAACTGATTCCGAATTGGTTGACGAAAGATGTCCTATTCATCCAAATCGTGATTTGGAATTGATTGATGAAGAAAATTATTTTTTTAAATTTTCCAAATATACTGAGCCCCTGCTTCATTTGTACAAAAATAATCCAGAATTTGTATTACCAAAAAACAGATTGGAGGAAATTAGAAATTTTGTATCTGCTGGATTGCAGGATTTTAGCATCTCACGTCTCAAAGAAAAATTGCCTTGGGGAGTACAAGTTCCAGATGATCCAGACCATGTGATGTATGTTTGGTTTGATGCACTAACCAACTATATTTCTACACTGGGCTGGCCTGTCTCCGCCCCTGAGGGGGCTTCGCCAGGCAAGCCCTCTGATTTTGAGCGATTTTGGCCAGGTGTTCAAATAGCTGGGAAGGATAATTTGAGACAGCAGTCAGCAATGTGGCAAGCAATGTTAATTTCTGCCGGACTTCCAACTTCCAAACAAGTATTTATTCACGGCTTCATTACTTCAGAGGGTCAGAAGATGTCAAAGAGTTTGGGTAATGTAATTGATCCAGTCGATATTGTAAAAAAATATGGAATTAATCCAGTGCGATTTTATCTACTAGGCGCATTACCATCATATGAAGACGGGGATTGGTCAAACAGTAGATTTGAAGAATTTTATACTGCCCATCTTGTAAATGGTGTAGGGAATTTGACTTCTAGAATTTTGACAATGCTTGAGAAGTATAGTGATAATAAGATTCCAAAAGTATCTGAAGATATTTTTGATACCAAAACTTTTTGGGATAATTATGAGGTGACGCTGGAGAATTTTTCATTTGATGAAAATATAAAATATCTAAATCGCTTAGTATCTACATGTGACGGTATCATTTCCGAAAATAAGCCGTGGGAAAAAGCAAATGCTGGCGAAGATATTTCTATTATACTTTATCAACTTGGAGAAGCTTTACGCCATATCGGGCTAGCATTTTTATCAATTCTACCAGAGACAGGGGAGAGGATTTTGAATTCACTTGGTATTGATATTAAAAATCTAGAAACATTGGATCATGAAAAAGAGTGGGGAAGACTAGAGACTGGTAGTCAAATAAAGAAAGGTGAGATTTTATTTGCTCGACTTGAGAAATAATAAATTAATATAAAAT
>JAHJGG010000112.1 GCA_018824545.1 Patescibacteria group bacterium
CCGGTGGTGGTCCACTGTAACGAATGCGGGCTGAGCTCGACCATCGAGAAACCGCCGTTTGTTTGCTCCAAGTGTGGCAACGGCGGGATCGAAATCGTGTCCGGCCGGGAGCTGATGGTGGTTTCAATTGAGCTCGCAGACGAAGAACCGGACACATCCACTGAGAGGTGATCATGGAGATCAAGGTGCTACGCAAGGTTCTGGACGCCTATGATACGATGGCGGCGGACAATCGAGAGGTCTTTGCGAAAAACGATGTTTTCGTGTTGAACCTGATGAGCTCGCCGGGATCGGGCAAGACCACGTTGCTGGAAAAGACACTGGCACACTTGGATGGAGACATCCGAACGGCTGTCATTGTTGGAGACATCTGTAGCACACATGATGCTGATCGGCTGGCTCGCAGTGGGGTACCAGTGGTTCAGATTAACACGGACCAGTTTGGTGGTGACTGTCATCTGGCGGCCCATGTGATTCGAGAAGCGGCGACCAACATCGATCTGGAGCGCATCGATCTGCTCGTGGTGGAAAACGTGGGAAACCTCGTCTGCCCTGCTGAGTTTGACATCGGAGAGGATCGTCGTGCTGTGGTCTTGAGCGTGACCGAGGGTGAGGACAAACCGATCAAATACCCCCTGATGTTTCGGGTGTGTGACGTCGCCTTGTTGAACAAGGTCGATTTGTTGCCCTATCTTGATTACGACCTCGAGTTGGTCGTCAGCAATATTCATTCTGTACACGCGGACATGCCGGTCTTCGAATTGTCGGCCAAGACGGAAGAAGGGCTCGAGCCATGGCTGACCTGGCTCAAAGGGCAGGTTTGGAACAAAAAAAGGAAATGACGTGACTCGGACCGACGAGCCTCATTTGGAGAGAGGAATGGACATCTATCAACAACTATCTGCAAAGATCATGGTGCCGAACTCTCAATTTGTGCCGAAACTGTTCAGCATGCTCGCCACTGAGGACGACGCCAAGATCCTCCTGGCGTTGCCCGGAATAGCGGAGGACTTGGCCCAACGCTTCGAAATGGAAACGGAGCAAATGGAACAGAAGCTTCATGGTTTCTTTCTCAAGGGCCTGACGTTCAAGTCGAAGAAACTCGAGGGAACGAAACACCGGTTTTGTCGGGACATCGCGCAACTTCACGATGCGAGCATCCTTTGGGCTGATGCGCCGCAGGCCTTTCTCGATTTGTGGCAGCAGTTCATGGAAGAGGAGTGGCCAGCTTATACGAAGTTGGTTGAGGGGTTTCTGCCAAGACCGTTGACCCGCATTATCCCGGTCGAGCGGTCGATTTCGCCGCGATCGCAAGTGTTGGCTTTTGAAAACGTAAAAGAAGTGGTCGAAGCGAGCCGGCGACTGGCCATATGTAAATGCACGTGCCGCCTTACCGCCCACAAGTGCGACAGACCCATCGAGACCTGTCTGCAAATTGACAAGGCGGCTGATTACGCTTTGGAGCGCGGAACGGGACGGGAAGTATCAAAAGAGGAGGCGCTTACGATCCTCACCGCGTGTGAAGAAGCCGGCCTGGTGCACGTGACGATGAACCGTTCGCAGAACATGCACTACATCTGTAACTGCTGCGGTTGCTGTTGCATGGCCTTGCCGCTGATGGTCGCTCATGGTCGAAAGATGTGCGATCCCAGTCGTTTCTTAGCCGTCATCGAAGAGCCCGCCTGCACGGGATGCGGGGTCTGCCTCGACATGTGTACGTTCAACGCCCTTGCGTTCACTGACAACGATGATATCCCCGTCGTCAACGAAGACGTCTGCATGGGTTGTGGCCTGTGCGAAGTGGTCTGCCCAACCGATGCCATCACCTTGACGGAGACTCGGGAGGAAGCGTTCATACCCGCCATGTAGACGGCCAGGTTCGCATCATCTGCGATGCTCCGACACACAACGTGTTTTTTCCTGCAACAGTTCGCCCAAACCGTCGACAACAGTGTATGTCGGTTTTCGAACACCTCATCTTTCCTGCTCGCTGTCCCAGTTGTGAGGTCACCAGCCGCGGTTTTTGTTCTGGTTGTCGGCAGGAAATCGAACCGTGGCGTGCGACTGCCTGTTTGCGATGTGGCTCGGATCGTGCCGATCGTTGTTTTTGTTCCTCTTTGCCAGAACAAGTCACCCAGGTTCAGTCGATGTGGCGGTTCGAAGGGCCAGTCACCGAGATCGTCGAGCGAACGAAGTATCGCGGCGAGCTTTGGAGAATGGAGCAAATTCGGCAGTGGTTTCGCGGATGGTTTTGGGGTGTCACCCAACACATACAATACCCCGTTCACATTGTGCCCGTTCCTTCCGATCGGCGAGCTCGGATCAGGCGCGGATTCGAGCTCCCGACTTTGTTGGCCCGCTGGATGAAAAGGCGCGAAGCCTATCGGTTGGCTCCTCGTGTGCTTCGTCGGAAGAGCGCAAGTCGATCCCAGACCACTCTGACCCGAGATGAACGCCTTCGCCAGATGGAAGGTCTCTTGAAAGCTTGCTCCGCACCGCCGTGGGTCATCTTGCTCGATGACGTCATCACCACCGGAGCAACCGTGACGGCATGCGCCAAGGCGTTGGCTGGTGCTGGATCTCGAGAAATCGCCGTAGTGTCGCTCGCGAGGACACCATCAGCTTACGTATACGATCACTCGGTTCCTTCTGGGATGGGTTCTTCGACGGTTTCTGTGGATGTGTCTTCAGACGTTTGACCGTTCCGCTCCTCCCAAGGCCGAACCACCAGATCATAGGCGTTCTGGTAACGAATGCGATGAAGAACGTCTTCGGGCAGATTGATGGCGTCGATAGTCCAATCCCCTTGGATGGGGGTCGGCGTGGCGATGTCTTCGTGGTCGGTCGTCAAATACTCATCCTGGCGGCGATAGTATTCGGGTATCCCTTCGAAGGTATCGGGAATCGTGCCCGTCGAGCCCAGCATGATTGAGAGACCATCCTGCGATAGCCCAATACCAATGTCGGTGCCGAAGAGAATTCGGTCGCTGTACCGAATGAACAGTTCGCGTACGCGCTGAGGATCGTGACGTCCAATCTCAGGTATCCTGGCAGCGAGGTCGACGTAGGCGTTCGGATAGGTGGAGAGAAGATTGTCCACGTAGTCGAGATCTTCTGGGTTGTTGCCAAAATGAACGCATACGAAGGTGGTGTCAGGAAACAGCTCGAGCACGTGGTTGCGTTGTTGTAGAAGCGTTTCTCGTGACGGATATGCTGGGTCGGCGAAAGACCAGTGTGGATGCGCCACCAGCTCGGCATATCGTTCGTTTTCGGGTGTTATCGGGTCCCAAAAGGCGAGGGGATCGCCCGTGTGAATGAAAACGGGCACACCGAGCTCACCAGCGGTTTCCCAGAGAGGAAAAAGACGTGGGTCGTCAACAGCGACGAAGCTTCCATCGATGTCTTCGACGTACAATCCGAGACCCTTGCTTATCTTCAGGCCAGCGTAGCCGTATTCCGTTACCGCAAGCTCGAGCTCAAAAGCCACGACGTCGGCCCACGCGGCTTCACCAAAACCCCTCCAATTGACGGTCATGAAGTTGAGAACCCGGTTGTCGGAAGATTCAGCCAATTCAAGCGCATTGTTCATGCCATTCCGCGGTGAGCCGCCAGACAGATTGAAGTAGGTGGCGATATTCTCGGCTTCCATCACCAAGCGCACCAGCTCCCAAATACCGGCACCATACAGATGACTGTGAGCGTCGATGATGGGGGGGCGCTCTGGATCAGCGCTCTGGGCGTACTCACTGGGTGGAATGGTTGGCGATTCACCCGAGATGAAGGTGACATCTTTGAGGGACGCGTGGTCGGTGCGATCGCAATCCGCCAACACAACCAGCACAAACGGTAGGCAGAGATAGGCGCACAGTCTCTGTCGGGTCGTATGACTTCGCATATCTGCTCCGTTGCGTGAAGCAACGTTTAGACGAGGTTACGTTCCAAAAGCCAGATTAACACGTCCCAACAGGGA
>JAHJGG010000018.1 GCA_018824545.1 Patescibacteria group bacterium
AGTTTCTTTTAGAGAGAATTCTTACACAAGTGAAGTCGAGGGTTTTTTGATATGAACCAAACATTTCATATTGGATGATATTGCTTTACTTCACAAATAATGACATCTCGATTACTACCGTTAGATCTATAAACGTTGGATTCGAAAGATCCTTCACCCCGACTCGAGTCGGGATTCAGGATAATTGTGCAAATAAAAAAAGGGCATCAGGAGCCCAAAATAATTTATTTAATGGCTAGATGCCCTTAAATTCCAGAAGTTTGCAATCCCAGACGATCGAATCCCTCTATTTTGTTAGATAAAGAGTTTGGATCGTCTGGAAATCAGCAAATTACTGCTGGAATAGGGAAAACTCTTGTACCGCCGATTTGGTGAGAACCTCGAGTACGACAGCTTTTAAGGGCTTGAAGTACAATGATAGGTGAGGAACACCGCTTTTGGACCTGCCTTTTATATTTTTGTCTTTTATTTTTGTTTTAATTCCCCGTGTTTGTATAGAATAGTCTATACAGAATCAATACAAACTAAAGGGTTGGCCCAAAAGATGATGGCAGTAATAAGAGTTCCACCCTCCCGGCGACAAAGTCGTTAGGAGGAAGGTAGTTTTCAAAGAACTGAGAGTATTATAGCACAAATATAAACTTTTGTCAATAGAGCCAAATTACTTTTGCATTTTGGCTTAGTTTAGCGAAATTTAGGATTTTATGCAATGTCTAGGATAGTCTAGACAAATAAAAAGATGTAGAAAGTGTGGATAAAATGACAAAGTTATCCACAGTTTTACATGTTTTCCCACAAAGTTATCCACAGTTGTCTACAATAGTGTAGACAAATCGTAAGGCACATAGCAAGATAGAGGTAAATGGTTTGTTTTGATTTGATAATTACACTTATATATTAAAGTAATTTGTGAGTGTGGGAGTTGTTTGTTTGAAATGTGGCTTCTGAATGATAATAACATTGTTCAAATCAAAACACGATACTTTTTGTATCGTGTTTTGTGTCTCGTGTATCTTGTAAATAGTGCCGCGGGCGGGAATCGAACCCGCATGCCCGAGAGCAAGGGATTTTAAGTCCCTCGTGTATACCAGTTCCACCACCGCGGCGTTTATGAAATCTAAAATTGTCTCTTTTCTCTTATCTGGTCCAGCCAATAGGTGTGCTGTTGTGAATCTATATGTATTATGGTTTTATTTCTAACCGTCAATAATTCAAAATAGTATCGTTGTTTTGCCATCATGGCTCATATTCAATTTTATGAAAACACTTTATCATATTATACCTTATTTTTCAAGTATTTACACCTTTTCCCCAGTATATCCTCTATATACTTGACATTTATAAAAGCAGCTGTTATATTATGGTCACTTTTTGAAGAAAATTATATAATATATGAATCATTACGAATTATTGTTTATTTTGCCAGGAACCTTGACTGAAAGCGAAGTTGTTCCTTTGGTAGACAAGATCAAAGAAGTTGTAACAGAATTGGAAGGAACCAATGTTACTGTAAGGGATTTGGGTAAAAATCGTCTAGCTTACCCTATTCGTCATATCCGTTATGGATATTTTCATCTTTGTCGATTCGAGGCAGAGGCTGACAAAATCAAAGCCATAAGAAACAAGATAGGTTTGATGAGCGAGCCTTTGAGAGCTTTGATCCAAAGCTTTGATCCAGAAAAACAGAAGGAGATTAAACTAGAACATTTTACCACCGCAGAAAAAGCACAAGCACCAAGGCCAGAAGAACAGCCAAGAAAGCGTGGCGATGTATCACTTAATACTGTACCTGTCACAAAAAAACCAAAAGAAGTAAAAGAAGTTGTTCCAAAGAAAAAAGTTTCACTTGAGGAAATTGATAAGCAGTTGGATGAGATTCTTGGTGGTGATATGTCAGAAGTCTAATTTAACACAGGTAGATAAAGGTAATAATTCCAGTGATTTGTTGTGGTAATGTTCGTTACTAATATTTCGTTCGTAAACTCTGAAAATAATATATTTTATTTATTCTTAACCACAAGCATATGGATCTCAATCGAGCTACCATCTTGGGTAGAGTAACACGCGACCCAGAAGTGCGTACAACTACTTCTGGAAAAACTGTTACCAATATTGGTGTGGCCACAGGCCAAGTCTGGACAGATCAGTCCGGAGTAAAACAAGAAAAAACAGAGTTTCATAATTGCGTTTTGTGGGGAAAATTGGGAGAGATTGCTGGACAATATTTGGTAAAAGGCCAGCAAGTATATTTGGAAGGAAGAATAGAGACACGTGATTGGACAGGTGACGATGGAGTAAAAAGATACAGAACTGAAATAATTGTTAAGGATATGATCTTACTAGCAAAACCAAAGGGTGCTGCCAGTAATAATGCAGGCTCATTTGGAGATGGAACTCCTGTTCCACCTGAAGAGACTGTTTATACAGAAGATGTTACAGAAGAGGTAAAAGTAGAGGATATTCCGTTTTAAAAATTTCTAATTTCTAATTCACCCGTTCTACTACCTGTGGTCGTGGAGGGCAGGCTCTAAATTTTAATAATTGATTGGAGTAAAAAATTTCTCAAGTGATTGGGTGATAAGGTGATAGAGTGATAAAGTAAAATATATTTATGCCAAAGAAAGCAGTAAAGACACAAAAACCATGCCACTACTGTGCAAACAATGTTAATACAGTAGACTACAAAGATGTGCAAACATTACGTAGGTTTGTTTCTTCGTATATGAAAATTGCACCTCGTCGTCGTAGTGGCCTGTGTGCTTTTCATCAACGTAAAGCAGCCAGAGCGATAAAGCAATCCCGTATTGCAGGGCTTATGGCGTTTGTACCGAAATAAAATATTTATTTAAACTGAAATAGTATTTCAGCCAGAGGCTGATCCGCCTTTGGCGGAGATTTAGACAGATTCAAACAAATAAAAAACACCCAGACCTTCGTCCGGGTGTTTTTTTGTAAGATATGAAAGTGTTATGTATTATTTTACTTATTTCCAGTTTGATATACAGAGTTTTCTTTGCTTTTTTATGATAGTGGAAAAATTTTTTTATATGATAAAAGAATAATTCACAGCTAATCTGAAATTAATCCCTTTAAATAGGGTTTTTGTGCTATAATATTAGCATATGAATCTAATGTTTTTGTTTAAAGATTAAATTCAGTTTTTGTTTTTTTGTATTATGATTTATTCAAAGAAAGGATTTTCATTATTAGAAATTTTGGTAGCGCTTGGTATTTTTGTTTTGTTTGCAGTGGGTATTTATTCAGGTATTCAATCTGTGTTTAAGTCTGTATATTTTTCTCGAGTTCGAATTATTGAAACAGGAGTGTTGAATGAACAATTAGAAATTATTCATAATATGACTTTTGAGGATATTGGTATTACAAACGGAAGCCCACCAGGAGTACTTACTCGTGTCGTAACAACTACTCGTAATAATATTGATTTTACAATTACGAGAACTATTAGATTTATTGATGATCCTTTTGACGGTATAATGGGAGGGATCAAACCGCCAGAGGGAGAAAAAACTGTTCTTTGTCATAATGACCATACTATAAGTGTGGGAAATCCAGCAATTCAGGCACATTTGGATCATGGAGATTATTTGGGAGAATGTATTGAAGGCGACGAAGTTATTGGTGGGGAGGTTGGCGAAGATTTTTCTGCAGGAGATTATAAGCTGGTTGAAATAGAAATTATTTGTGATCATTGTGGGCAACAAAAACCAGTTTCTATTACAACATATATTGCCCCCAAATACTTGGAAGGAGACCCAGATCATGGTGCAATGTTAGTAGAGGTTTTGGATTCATTGGCTCAACCAGTACAGGGAGCAGAAGTACATATTATTTCGACTTCTACAGATCCTGAATATGATTTTGTTGACACTACCGACAACAATGGTCATTTAATGATTCCTGATTTGGCCTCTGCAATGGATGCTTATCAAATAACTGTAAGTAAGACGGGTTACATTACAGATGGTACTAACAATTTAGTTGCCAATCCAGTTAGACCTCTTGTTTCTGTGATAGCTCAAGCAATTCAACCAGCTTTTTTTGAGATTGATTTGGTAGCCTCGCTAGAAATATCTACCTTAAATAGTGTTTGTCAGGCAGTTGGGAGTATACCTCTTAGGGTTTTTGGTACAAATAAAATAGGGACAGACCCAGATATACTTAGGGTGGATGAAAATATTGTTACTAATGTTAGTGGAAATTATACTTTATCTAATTTGCGATGGGACGAGTACGATTTTGAGACAAGTATCTATGATATTATTGGCGCTATTCCGATTTTGCCGGTAGAATTGCTGGCTGGGGTTAGTCAACCTGTTCAAATTTTGATTGGACCAAATTCAGTAAATTCATTATTGGTACATGTACAAGATAGCAATAATGCTCAACCAATTTCACAGGCAATCGTTAGAGTTTCCGGTGGTGCTTATGATGAGACTTTGTCAACAGGTGTTGGTCATCTCCGTCAGACAGATTGGTCGTTTGGAGATGGGCAGGAATTTTTTATTAATCCTGCAAAATATTGGACTAGTGATGAAAATATAGATGTTGTAGGTTCTCCAGGGGATATAATTTTATCAAAAGTTGGAAATGATTATGTATTTAGTGGTGAGTTAGAATCTTCTGTTTTTGATTTGGAAACAGAAGTTGATTTTATAGATATTTCATGGGAACCGTTGGGTCAGCCAGCGGAAACATCTGTAAAATTACAGATCGCCTCAAGCAACACCTCAACACCTGAATCATGGGATTACTTGGGACCAGATGGAACTGTTGACACATATTATGATATTGAAAATGTAAATGTAAATGATATACATGATAATTCTCGTTATTTTCGTTACAAAGTATTTTTGAATACGTCTACAAGTTCTGCTACTCCAACTTTTTCTGATTTGTCAGTTAGTTATATTACAGGTTGTACCCCTCCTGGACAGGCATATTTTGGTGGTCTTTCATCCACAGAATATGATGTTACAATTTCTGCTGATGGTTATCAAGAGTTTACCAGCAGTGTGTCAGCAAGCGGAGATATTTTTTTTGTGGCGACTATGGTTACGGAATAATTAATTTATTGTGAAAAAAATTGACTGGAAATTAATAGTGCCTATGTTTAATAAAAAGAAAATAAATGGTTTTACTTTAGTTGAAATTGTCGTGGCTCTTGGAATTTTTAGTTTAATAGTATTAGCTGCAAGTTCAATTTTGATAACGAGTTTGCGGTCAAATCAAATTATTTGGAACCAATTATCTACTCAGAATGAAGGTAGGAAAGTATTGCAAGAAGTAGTAAATGATGTGAGGAGAGCTGAAGAATCTAGCACAGGAGGATACCCAATTGTTTTGGCCCAAGAATATGAATTAATTTTTTACGCTAACATAGATACTGATTCGGAAAGAGAGCAGATTCATTTTTGGCTAGAGGATGGTATTCTAAAAAAAGGAATTATTAATCCGTCGGGTAATCCTTTGATATATAATTCTGATAATGAAGAAGTGGTGGAGTTGGCTCATTTTGTAAAAAATGAGGAAATAAGTAGCCCTGTATTTTCATATTTTGATGAGTCTTATACTGGTTCAGAGGATGCTTTGGTTATACCAACCGTAGTTACTAGTGTGCACCTAGTAAGAGTGCAACTTGATTTGGAAGAAGATCCAAACAAAAGTCCAGTTCTTTTGCATGTTGAAAGTTCTGTTCATGTACGTAATTTGAAAACTAACTAACTAAATTTTAGTATGGTTGTCGGGCAATTTAAAAATTTTGTCAATAAGTTTCATGAGAATAGACGTGGTGCAGGAGCACTTATTTTTGTATTAGTTTTTGGAACAGTGAGTACTGTTATTATTATCGTCGGAGTTGCCAATTATGCTCTGGCTGAACATCGAGCCTCGATCATTAAACATAACCGAGACGCTGCTTTTCATATTGCTGAAGCAGGTATCAATTATTATCGCTGGCATTTGGCACATTCACCAGAAGATTTTCGAGATGGAGAGGAATATGAAGGTCCATATGTCCACGAATACAGAGATAAAGATGGAAATGTGATTGGAATTTTTTCTTTGGAAATTACTCCCCCGTCGCCAGGAGGAACAGTCGCGATAGTTAGGTCAACTGGTTGGAAATTGTCACAACCAAGTTCAACCAGAACTATTCAAATTCGAGTTGGTTATCCTGCTTTGACTGACTATGTATTTGTGGAGGATGTAAATATGAGTTTTAGCTATACAACCGAGGTTCATGGGAAGGTTCACTCAAACGGTGGTATTGAGTTTAACGGAACTACTGATGCACTTGTAGAAAGTGCTAAAGAAACTTATTATAATGACTCTTATGGATTTTGGAAGCCTGGTATTTGGGGAGGTGGAGGACCAGTAGAATTATGGAATTTTCCAGTGCCAGAAAATAATTTTGATTCAATTTCTGCGGATCTATCAGCACTAAGTGATTTAGCAGAAGATGGTGGAATTTATCTAAATTCATCTGGGGTGTCGGGTTATCATATCGTATTTTTAGCAAATGGTACTTTTGATTTGTATAAAGTTACTGGGTTGTTGTGTTATTATGGTGAACCATACCAAAAAGGTTGGCGTTGGTATTGGGATGTATTGTGTTATGATATTAGTAGTGAGACATTTTTGAATAATTATAATATTCCGGAGAACGGCGCTATTTTTGCTAATGATCATGTTTGGGTAGATGGTGTGGTGGATGGTAGAGTTACTTTGGGTGCAGGCCGATTCCCTGCTAACCAATCACATTATAAGAGTATATATATCTCTAATAATTTAACTTATGAGACAAAGAATAGTGATGATGTGCTGGGCTTGATTGCTCAAGGAGATGTTATTGTTCCTCTTGTGGTCCCAGATGATATGGAAATAGATGCCGCGGCATTGTCTCAGTTTGGTAAAATTAAAAGACCTTATTACTATGAGGGTTATGGGACTGCCATAAGAAATAGTTTGTTGTTTTATGGTTCACAAATATCTCGTCTTGGGGGTGGTTGGAAATATACAAGTGGAGGCTCAGTGATTGGTGGATTTATTAATACCAACCATACTTATGATGGTAATTTGAGATATTTGCCTCCGCCTGGTTTTCCAGTTGGTGACACATATGAACTCATCAGTTGGGAAGAGATTATTGAATAGAATATAAAAATTAGATGGAAAAAAAACAGTTTATTTGCTATAATAATATCAATATTAAAGACTTTAATTATGAATAAAAATTATTTAGTTAAAAAAGGAGTGATTACAGTAGCAGGTCTCGGTACTCGTTTTTTGCCGGCTACCATGGCAATGCCAAAGGAGATGTTGCCAGTCTTGGACAAACCAGTAGTACAATACATTGTAGAGGATATGGTAAAGAGTGGTATCAAAGAAATTATTTTTGTGACTAGTTCACAAAAAAGAGCAATCGAAGATCACTTTGATCGCAATCATGATTTTGAATTTTTTCTAAAAAAGAAAGGTAAGTTTGAAAATATAAAGCCTTTGGTTGATCTTATCAAACAAGTGCGCTTTTTTTATACTCGCCAATCATCTCCAAAAGGCAATGGCCACGCACTTCTCTGTGCCAAAGAATTTATTGGGGATGAGCCTTTTGTTTTTTCAGATGGGGATAGTATTATTGATTGTAAAGTGCCAGTTTTCAAACAGCTTATTCATACTTTTGACCAAAAGAATGCATCAATCATTGGTGTACAGAGAATAGAAGATAAGCAGGTAATGACAACCAAAGGAAATGTATATGGAAAGCAGGCCGGAGGTAGTAAAATTTTTCAAGTACAAAAATTTATTGAAAAACCAAGCCTAAGAAAAGTTTCCCCCCATGGTCTCATAGTGGCTGGAATGCGTTATGTCTTTACAAAAGATATTTGGGAAGCACTGGAAAAGCAAAAATTGGGCAAAGATGGTGAGATCTGGTTGTCGGACGCTGCCAACACTCTGGCCAAAAAAAAGCCATTTTATGCTTATGAATATGAGGGAAAATATTTGGATACTGGGCACAAGCTTGCGCTTCTCAAAGCTTCAATACATTTTGCAATGAAAGACAAAGAAATGATGAGAGAAATAAAAGAAATGTTTTGACTACGGATTTCTTGACAATATAGATACCACGGAAACTACAGATTTTTGATTATAATTTATGAAATTACAAAACAAAATTATTATTACTTGCATTTTGGCAGTATTGTTTTTTCCTTTGCTGGCTGTCGCACAAGATGCTCCTATCACCGAGGCTAGTATTTCTACCAGAGTCATAGAAGCTAGTGCAGGTTTGAACCCCTTAATCGGGGAAAAATCTGTGCCAGAAATAATTGGTGGTGTAATAAAAACACTTACAGGTATACTTGGTACAATCGCACTTATCATGATTATTTATGGTGGAGTAATGTGGATGACGTCGGGTGGAAGTGGAGAGAAAGACAAAAAAGCTCTTTTGATCATGGTCTGGGCAGCTCTTGGTGTGTTTTTGATTTTAGCCAGCTACATTGTCGTTAGTTTTGTTTTTGAAGGGTTTAATCCTAATCCGGCGACTACCCCTATTGAAACTCCAGCTCAATAATGGTCGCTACCAATGTATCGATGTGATATAATATTTACGAATTTGTAAAGTATTAAATATGAAAAAAAGAATAATTATTAGTTTGGTATCCTGTATGCTACTCATTGTCGGAGTAGGGTGCAAAGGAATGTCAGCAGAAGAAGCTGCAGGTATTCGACCTGTTACTCTAGACTACTGGACAGTATATGGAGATACTACGATGCTCAAGACTTTTGCTTCTGAGTATGTGGCATTGAAACCTTATCTAAAGATAAATATTAGGCAAGTAAGGTATGAAGAGCAGGACTCTCTTTTTGTAAATGCACTAGCTGATGATGTGGGGCCTGATATTATATCCATGCATGTGCAGGCAATAGGGCGACATGTGCAGAGGTTGGCTCCAGTACCTCCATCTGTAAAGGTTTGGAATCTATATACTCAGGGCGAATATATAAAAGAAACAGTAGTAGAAGCAGAGGCAAACAACATGATCACACCGAGCATAATGGGTCGGGAATTTATGAGTACAGTCTCAGATGATGCAATTATTGACGGCGCTATTTATGGTATTCCTATTGCATTTGACAATCTTGCACTTTATTACAACCAGACTCTGATGGATCAGGCAGGAGTGGCAGAACCACCAACAACTTGGGATGCATTTCTTGAGGCAGTAAAGCTGTCTACCAAGGTGAATGATCGAGGTGATATTCTACAGTCTGGAGTGGGTATGGGACTAGGAGAAAATGTAGAAAATTCTTTTGATATTTTGTCAGTTTTGATGATGCAAAATGGAATAATTATAGAACAAAATGGACGGATTACCTTTAATACTGGGATAACACAAACAGAAGGTCACCCAGCCATTGACTCTCTCAGGTTTTATACTGATTTTGCTCGTCCTACCAAAGAGGTATACACTTGGAACAAAAATAAGATCAGCGCTCTCGACGAATTTGTGCAGGGTAGAAGTGTGTTTTATATTGGTTTTGCTCATGATGCTGGTAGCATAAAAACTCGAGCACCACAGCTAAATGTGGGAGTGGTTCCTCTGCCTCAGCTTAACCCTGGTACACCAGTAAATGTCGCAAATTATTGGCTCGAGACTGTGGTCGCAAAATCAGAAAATCAAAATGAAGCTTGGGATTTTATTCGATATATTACTTTGCCAGACAATATCAAACGATATGTGGACGCAGTTGGCGTGCCATCACCACTACGAAGACACATAGAAGCACAAATGCAACTTCCAGAACTTGAACCATTTGTTTCTCAAGTTTTGGTTGCCAAAAATTGGTATCATGGCAAAGATATTGAGGCAGCCAAAAATGCATTTGATAATCTCATGTCTGGGTATCTTGATCCATATGAGGAGGGTGAAAAAGAAAACAAACGAGATCAGGATTTGTTCAATAGAGCGGC
>JAHJGG010000019.1 GCA_018824545.1 Patescibacteria group bacterium
ATAATAATAATTATAATTCTATTTATTTTTTTGATATTTAGCCGTGTAATATATTTACAACTTTTGCAGGGTGATCATTACTCTACATTGTCAGAAGGTAATCGCGAAAAAATTATTCCGATCCCAGCTGAACGCGGTCTAATTTTTGATAGAAACGGAGTGCAGCTAACAAAAAATGTCCCCAAATTATCTATCTCTATTACTCCTCAGGACTTACCTCGCAATGCAAAAGAGCGAGAAGGAATTGTAGAAAAATTAGCAGAGATTACAGAGCAAGATACAGATAAGATTCGTAATCTTTTGGATGAATATGGTTCTTACAGTTATGAGTCGATTGTTATCAGAGAAGATGTTGATTATGAAACTGCATTAAATATTCAAATAGCAAGTACAGATCTACCTGGTATAAATATCCAGCAGGGTAGTAAGCGTTTATATCTATTCAATACTGCTTCTACCACTGAAGCGGCAGAGCTAGACCTATTATCAATGTCACATCTTGTTGGTTATGAGAGCAAACTAAGCCGAGAAGATTTGGATGAACTTTATGAAAAAGGTTATTTGCCATCTGACGACATTGGTAAAACTGGGGTTGAAAAAAGTTATGAGTCAGATTTGCGCGGTGTTTATGGAAAAAAACGAATAGAAGTAAATGCCTATGGTAGGGAACAATCAATAATTGCTGAGGAACCACCTTCACCTGGCGATTATTTGGAATTATCAATTGACATTGAAATGCAACGAAAGCTGGAAGAATTAATTGCTGAAAGCTTAAAAAAAAATAATCTTAATCGTGCATCAGGTATTGCTATAGATCCAAGAACAGGAGAAATTTTAGCTATGGTTAGTTTACCATCCTACAATAATAATCAATTTTCTGGAGGAATAAGTTATGAAAATTATGCCAGTTATACAGAAAATGAGAATAGACCACTGTTTAATCGTAGTATTGCAGGTACTTATCCATCTGGATCCACAATAAAACCAGCAATAGCAGCAGTTGCGTTACAGGAAGGAATTATAAATGAACATACGACAGTCTTAAGTAACGGTGGAGTAAGAATAAGCTATTGGTTTTTTCCTGATTGGCAAGCTGGTGGCCATGGGCTCACTGATGTTTCGCGTGCTATTGCATGGTCTGTAAATACATTTTTCTACTATATTGGGGGTGGATACCAAAATTTTGAAGGTCTCGGTGTTGATCGGATTGTCGCATATTTAAAAGAATTTGGTTTTGCAAATAAACTTGGAATAGATTTACCAGGAGAGATGTCCGGTCTCTTACCATCAAAAGAATGGAAAGAAGAAGTAAAGAAAGAACAGTGGTATATTGGAGATACATACAATCTTTCAATTGGACAGGGTGATCTACTCGTTACACCACTCCAGATAGCCTCAATGACCTCTGTAGTGGCAAATGGAGGTACTCTCTATAGACCTCACCTTGTTACATCTTTAACAAATCCAATAACGAATCAAGAGCGCTTTATTGAGCCAGAGATTCTAAATGATAATTTTATAAACTCAGATTACTTTGGAACAATTCGTCTCGGTATGAGGGAGTGTGTAACATATGGTGCATGTAGTTTGTTATCAAATTTACCATTTGATACAGCTGGCAAAACAGGAACCGCACAGTGGAGCAGTACAAAAGAGGACCATGCCTGGTACACATCTTTTGCTCCATATAGAAATCCAGAAATAGTTTTGACAATTTTGATAGAAGAGGGTACAGGTGGAAGTAAGATTGCGGCTCCGATTGCATATGATTTTTACAAGTGGTGGAATTCTGAAAGACAAAAATTGAATTAATAATTTATTGTTATGCTTGTGGATAGAAAGTTTGCTAATAATCAAATCTTTGTTATACTAATCTCACCCGCAAAATATGCGGTTATATTTTTTAAAAATTGATATGACTGATTTAAATGTACAATACATTAGTGAAGAAAAAAGAGAAGATCTATATAAAGAGATCCGAGAGTTGAAAGAAAATAAAATACCTACTATAGCAAAGCGAATTGATGAAGCAAGGCAAATGGGGGATCTTTCAGAAAATGCAGAATATCATTCTGCACGAGAGGATATGGCTTGGGCCCAGAGTAGAGCAAAAGAGATAGGATATATTTTGGATCACGCAGAAATTGTTTCAACTCAGTCAGACAAGTCAGGTTCTGTTAATATAGGCTCAACACTTATGGTTGCTTTTGATGGAGGAGAAAAGGAGTTTAAAGTTGTTGGTCCGCATGAAGCAGACCCTTTGCATGGCAAGATTTCCAATGAGTCTCCTATTGGTGAAGCTTTTTTGGGAAAGAAAAAGGGAGATAAGGTAGAAGTAGAGACACCTGCGGGCACTCAAGCTTACAAAATTTTAAAAGTCTTCTAGAACTGCTAAAATTGCACAATTTAATATAACAAATCCGCTATGATCGCGGGTTTGTATTTTTTTTAATAGTTTGATACAATATAATCTATATTAACCACAAAAATATGACTAAACAAAGCGAAATAAATATTAATGATGAGCGTGAAGTTAGGCTAAATAAGCTAGTTGAACTCAGAAGTTTAAATATTAACCCATATCCAGCCAAGTCTCAAAGGACTCATACTTTGGTGCAGTCAATCGAAGAAAAAGAGGGGGGTAAAGTCACGGTGACAGGTAGAATCATGTCAAAAAGAGAAATGGGGAAATTAATATTCTCTCACTTGCAAGATGAAAGTGGTAAAATGCAGATTGTTTTGAAAAAAGATGAGATTAATGAAGATGACTATAAAATATTTGAAAAAAAAATTGATGTCGCTGACATTGTTCAGGTAGAAGGGGAGAGGTTTGTTACAAAAAAAGGCGAAGTGTCAATCTTGGCAAAACATATTACACTCCTCACCAAGGCACTCTTGCCGTTGCCAGAAAAATTTCATGGTCTTCAGGATGAAGAAATAAAATATAGAAAGAGATATCTGGACTTGATAATGAATCCAGGTGTAAAGCAAATTTTTTATCGTAAAAGCAAATTTTGGAATAGTATTAGAAATTTCATGGTTCAGGAAGGTTTTTTTGAGGTAGAAACTCCAGTTCTTGAAACTACTCCAGGCGGAGCTGATGCCACACCATTTGTTACCCATCATAATGCACTCGACATTGATCTCTATTTGAGAATTTCCATGGGAGAGCTCTGGCAAAAGAGACTAATGGTTGCAGGTTTTGAAAAAACATTTGAAATTGGCAGACAATTTCGTAATGAGGGAATGAGCCGAGAACATTTGCAAGATTATACTCAGATGGAATTTTATTGGGCTTATGCTGATTATGAAATGGGAATGGAATTGGTAGAAAAATTATATAAATATGTTGCAAAAGAAGTGTTTGGTAAACTTGAATTTAATATTGGAAGTTTTACAAATATTGATCTTGGCAAAGAATGGGCAAGGTATGATTATGTAGAAATAATAAAAGAAAAAACTGGTATTGATATATTGCAGACCACTGAAGACGACATTAAGAAAAAACTTGAAGAGTTGCATATAAAATATGAGAAGCATGATGGCTTTGGTCGTCTAGTCGATTCCTTATGGAAGTATTGTCGAAAAGATATTAGTGGTCCTGGATTTCTTATCAACACACCGGTTGTTGTATCCCCACTTGCAAAAAGAATAGAAAATAATCCAGAACTTACACAGAGATTTCAGGTAATTCTAGCAGGTAGTGAGATGGGAAATGGTTATTCAGAGCTTAATGACCCAATTGACCAAGCAAATCGTTTTGAAGAACAGGCTAAAATGCGAGAAGCAGGAGACACAGAGGCACAGATGCATGACAGAGACTTTGTGGAGGCACTAGAGCATGGGATGCCGCCAACTTGTGGTTTTGGTGTGTCAGAGCGATTATTTTCTTTTTTAGAGGACAAGCCAATTAGAGAATGTGTTTTGTTTCCGCTCATGAAACCGGACATTGATTAATACAAATTAAGACTGATTTCACAGAGGTAGAGTATGTATAAATACGGTCAATTGACTAATCAAATTATCAGTGTTGTAATGTCTGTTTACAATGAAATATTTCCTGGTTTTAGTGTAATCTCCTTAAATTTGTTTTAATCAATGTTATGAAAAAAGTAATGGTATTTGGAACCTTTGATATTGTCCACTGCGGACATCTGCATATGTTTGAAGAGGCAAAGGAATATGGAGACGAGCTTGTAGTTGTTGTAGCTCGGGATGTAAATGTTGAAAGAATAAAGGAAACTGGTGCCATGCACACAGAAGAAGAGAGATATTATTTTTTGGATAGAATAAAAACAATCGACAGAGTTATTTTGGGTGAAAGGCAAGATGTTTACAAAGTTATAAGGGAAGAACGACCGGATGTAATTGCTTTGGGATATGATCAAAAAATCTATGTTGATTTGTTAGCAGATAAGATATCTGAATTTGGTTTGAATTCACAGATAGTAAGACTTGTTCCTTATGAACCAAATAAATTTAAGAGTAGTAAAATAAAAAAATACATAGAAAGAGTTGTATAAAACCTAATAGCCTAAAAAATATGTTAGACATAAAATTTATTCGTGAAAATTTAGATCTTATCAAAAAAAATTGTTTGGACCGTCATGTAAAGGTGGATGTTGAAGAGCTTGTTAGTATCGACAATGAGAGGCGTGATTTTATTTTTCAAATAGAAGAACTCAGATCTGACAGAAATAAACGCTCCAAAGCAAAACCTAGTCCAGAAGAAATTCGAGAACTAAAAGCTGTTGGAGACAAAATATCACAGTTTGAAGAAAGACTAGCAGAAATTGATTCAAAATATCACGAACTACTTCTCTTGACTCCAAATCTAAGTCATCCAGATTCTCCAATTGGTGGTGAAGAAGCTTTTGAATTAATACATACTAGTGGTAAGCCTACAAAATTTAATTTTGAACCAAAAGACCACGAAGAGCTGATGATAAATTTGGATCTAATCGATTTTGAACGTGGTGCAAAAGTTGCTGGCTCAAAATTTTATTTTGTAAAAAATGATGCAGTTCGTTTGAATCAAGCACTAATTAACTATGGTATTGACGTAGTTTCCAAGTATGGCTATTCACTTGTAGAAACTCCAGATTTGGCAAAGGATTCTATTTTGACTGGAATAGGATTCAATCCTCGTGGATCAGAGTCTCAAATTTATTCACTAGAAAATAGTGATCTTAGTCTTATTGGCACAGCTGAAATTACCATGGGAGGCTATCATGCAGACGAAGTTTTGGATCTAAGTGATGGACCAAAAAAATATGTTGCATTGTCTCATTGTTTTCGAACAGAGGCTGGATCATATGGTAAGACTAGTAAGGGTTTATATCGTGTTCATCAGTTTACAAAATTAGAGATGTTTATTTTTTGTAAGCCAGAAGATAGTGAAAAATATCATGCAGAAATTTTGGAAATTGAAAAGAAAATTGTAGGTGCTTTGGATATTCCTTATCGTGTGGTTGATATTTCTACAGGAGATCTTGGTGGGCCAGCTTATCGAAAGTATGATATCGAAGCTTGGTTACCTATGAATAATGATTATGGTGAAATAACTAGCTGTAGCAACTGTACTGATTATCAGGCACGAAGATTGAATATCAAATATAAAAAAGAAGATGGTTCAACTGATTTGGTTCATACACTAAATGGTACTGCAGTAGTCCTGAGTCGTTTTCCACTCGCAATAGTAGAAAATTACCAACAGAAAGATGGTAGTATCAAAGTGCCAAAAGTATTACAAAAGTATGTAGGAAAGAAAGTAATTAAGAGCTAATAGCCCCAGCCAAAGGCTGGTCAGCCTATGGCTGGAATAGCCAATAGAAACTAAAATGATTTACAAAACACTAATAATTTTACCTGGCTGGGGAGGATCTCATGAAACATGGGCTGATTTTGTTGAGCTGGCAAAAAAAGAATTTAGCGAAGTGAGAGTAATTGATCTACCTTGTTTTGGTGATGAACCCTGTCCCACAAAAGTGTGGGGGGTAGAAGATTATTCACAGTTTGTCAAATCAAAAATCAGCAATCAAAAATCAGCAATTATCTTGGGTCATTCATTTGGTGGTGCTGTTGCCACAAGAGTTGTATTTGATAATCCAAATATAGTAGATAAATTAATCTTGAGTGGGGCAGCGATTTATCGACCAAAAAAACCAATCAGACGATTGTTTTTTGGATTAATAGCCATGACAGGAAAATATTTATTTAGACTTCCTATTATTGAAAAATTTGATGTTTGGGGTAAAAAGATTCTTTATAAAGCAACTGGTTCAACGGATTATAATGAGACCGCAGGAATTAAGCGTGAAATTTTTAAAAAAATAATAAGAGAAGATAGGTCTGAATTATTACACAAAATAAAAATACCAACACTAGTTACATGGGGTACAAAAGATAGTTTTGTTCCAATCAGGTATGGCAAAAAAATTTGCGAATCAATTCCAGATTGTAAAATGAAAGTATTTAAAAATGGAAAGCATGGTTTGCATATTCAGATGCCAAAAGAATTTTTGAATGCAATTATTGATTTTGCAAAAATGTAATTATGATTTCATCATTTAACATTATAATATTACTCCTCTGGTTCGTAAGCGCTGGCATTGGCTATGTTGAATTTTGTTATATATGGCAGCTAAAACACTATAGGCTAGACAGGTTTAAGGATTTTCTTTCTACAGAACAGGGGAGATCATACTGGGCCAGTTACTCCCTACTTTGGAGGTCTACCGCAGCGCTTATTGTCTTCTTTTGGCCAATAAATAGCATTCCCACACTAAAGTACGCTCTTGTACTTTTTTTTGCAATAGATATCCTAGTTCAATTCATTCGTTATTTAAAAGGTAGAATTAAAATTCCGGTTAGAACAAAAAGAGTATTTATTCTTGTTTTAGGTGCAATGTTTTTTGAGGGTGGTATTTTCCTACTTACACATGACTGGAGTCTGTTATTTTTTCTTATAATATTACGATTTTTTATAATGTCATTTTTTGTGCGACTTACTCAATTACCAATTGAATATTTAAAAAAATATTTTATAAAAAAAGCTACCAATAAACTTGGACAATACGAAAATTTGACTATTATTGGTATTACAGGTAGTTATGGAAAAACAACAGTAAAGGAGTTTCTTTCTCATCTTTTGTCAGGAGAATTTTCTGTTATAAAAACACCAGAACATGTCAATACAGAAATTGGTATTGCAAAATTTATACTGAGGACTGATTTTACAACTACAAATATTTTTGTGGTAGAGATGGGAGCATACAGAAGGGGAGAGATAAAAATTATTTGTGATATGGTACATCCAAAAATTGGCATACTGACAGGAATTAATGAACAACATTTGTCACTTTTTGGATCTTTAGACGACATAAAGTCTGCAAAATATGAATTATTACAATCTCTACCAAAAGATGGTCTAGCAGTTATCAATATGGACACTGCATATGTGGATTCGCTCATAAGTAGTATAAAAGCTCCAATCAAAACTTATGGTGTAGATGAATCATTAAACCCAAATGTATTGCTTCATAAAATAAAATCAACTGACAAGGGTATTTACGTGGAGGTAACAATCGATGGGGAGGTTAATACAAAGATTGTCCCAATCACTGGAGAGCATCTAGTAATGAATCTAGGAGCCTGTTCATTGGTTGCTATGCATCTGGATATGAAAGAAGAACTATACATGGGACAGATGGTAACAATAAAAAATCCAGAAAATACAATGAAACAATATATATTTGGCAAGGCAACAATAATTGATGATAGTTATAATGCAAATCCAGCAGGATTTTTGGGTGCTTTAGAAACTCTTGCACTTTTTCCATCTTATAAAAGAAGGATAGTAATCACGCGTGGAATGCTGGAACTTGGTGAAGAGTCTTACACACTTCACGAAAAAATAGGAGGTGCCATAGCATATAGAGCAGATGAGCTTGTAATTATTTCAAAAGATAGTGAAGAGCCTCTTCGTAACGGGGTTGGAAATAAATTTAATACCACAATTCAGGTTATTACAGAGCCTGAAAAACTATTAGAATATCTCTTGGAACATAGAAAAACAGATTGTGTGATTTTGCTAGAAAATAAACTTTTGGCTGGAGTTTATGACAGCATAATAAAGTTCTTTCAGGAAATAAAATAGTATGAAATTTTTTAAAAAACCAATATTCACAGGATTTGCTCCAAACATGACTAGGCAAGATATAAAAATTGCATGTGGTTTTTTATTTTTACCTTGGAATTGGAAAAGATTAAAAGAAGGTCCAAATGCAAAAAAAGTGGAGAATTGGTTCAAGAAATATTTTAAATGCAAACGAGTTTATACATTTGATAGTGGAAGATCTTCCTTATTCTACGCTCTAAAAGCACTTGGAGTGAGTGAGGGTGATGAAGTGCTAGTACAAGGTTATACGTGTGTAGTGGTTAGTAATGCAATTTTATGGGTTGGGGCTACTCCTGTTTATGTGGATATTGAAGACGATCTAAATATGAGCCCAGAAGATCTGGAAACAAAAATTACAGATAAATCTAAAGTTTTAATTATTCAACACACCTTTGGTCTTCCTGCAAAGCTAGGGGAGCTAATGAAGATTGCCAGAAAACATAATTTGAAAGTAATAGAAGATTGTGCTCATTCTCTAGGGGCGAAATATAAAGAAAAACTAACAGGAACTTTTGGAGACCTTGCTTTTTTTAGCTTTGGAAGTGACAAGGTTGTCTCATCTGTTCGTGGAGGATGTGTAATCACAAACAATGACGAACTTGGTGATAAACTAGAAAAATATAGGTCTCGCCTGCCACATGCAGACATGTTGAAAATATTTCAGCATCTTTGGTACTACCCAATTTTTGCAATTGCAAAGCCATTGTATAATTTTGGAATTGGTAAACTTATATTTTTTATTGTAAGAAAACTGCATATAACTGCCAGTATTATCTATCCACAAGAAAAGAAATGTAAGCAAATCATATTTTATCCAAGCCTATATTCAAATGCTCTGGCAACCATACTATTAAATCAGCTAAAAAAATTGGATAAATCAAATATGAGAAGAGAAATTATAGCTGATGGATACATAAAAAGCGCACAGTGGAAAAGAGACTACCAGAGATCACAAGATGGAAGGGTCTGGCTATATTTTACTGTTTTTATAAATAAACCACTAAGGGTTGCAGAGGAGATGAAAAAACATGGTTTTATTGTGGGGACTGATTGGACTGGATCTGTAATAGTTCCAAGAGGTGTATCTTTGGATCTTGCAGGTTATAGGATGGGTAGTTGTCCAAATGCAGAGAGGTTGTCAAATAGAATTTTGAATTTACCAACAAACAGACTTATTAACAAAAGAAATGGAAAAATAGATTATGTATGAAATAAAGCAAATTGAAAATAGACTAGAATGGACTAATTTTTTAGCACATCAACCGTACACATTGTTTGTTCAGAGTCCTGAATATGGAGAATTCTACAAATCACTTGGTGAGGAGTATTATATATTTGGAATATACGAGGACCAGAAATTGGTGGGTGGTTCACTTGTGGTTTCTGTACATGCACAGCGTGGAAATTTTTTATTTTTACCATATGGTCCGGTTTTAGATTTTAATAACAAAGAAATATTAACAGACTTAACAAATCATCTAAAGAAATTTGCAAAATCAAATAATTATGATTTTATCCGAGTTTCTCCTTTTGCAAGTACATCAAAAGATCGGCTAGAATTATTTAAAAGTCTTAGATTTAGACCAGCTCCAATGCATATTTTGGCAGAGACCACATGGCTTTTAAATGTTACTTCAAATGAAGAAAAACTTTTGTCTGAAATGAAAAAGAATCATAGAAATTTAATAAGTCGGTGTAACCGAGAGGGGGTTAGAGTTGAAATAAAAAATGATAAAGAATCTCTTGAAGAATTTAATCAACTTCATGACGAGACTGCAAAAAAACATAGCTTCCATAGATTTTCGCGTGAGTATATTTATAAAGAATTTTCAGCTTTTAACGAAATTGGAAGTGCTGTTATTTTTCAGGCATTTTTGCCAGATGGCAGACTAGATGCATCTGCAATTATTATGTATTATGGTAATACTGCGGCATACAGACATGCAGCGTCTAGAAATTTGGACAAAAAAATACCAACTTCATATATGATACAGTGGGAAGCAATCAAAGAAGCAAAACGTAGAGGAATTAAGTGGTACAATTTTTGGGGAATATCTCCAGAAGATGCACCAAAGAACCATCCTTTTCACGGCATAACACACTTCAAAAAAGGTTTTGGTGGTGAGCAAAAAGACCTTATAAATTGTCATGATCTTCCAATTACAAAACTTTACTGGATAAATTGGATAATAGAATCAATTCGTCGTAAAAAAAGAGGCTTCTAATATAATTTAGTTATGTTAAATAGGGGAGATAGTGACAAAAAAATGAGAGCTCCTGGGGCTTTTTTTGAGCGTTCAAAAAAAACTATCCGGCATAAAAAAGATTTTGACTGGCGCCCTCGCAAAGATAACCCATATAAAAAAAAAGATACAGGTGTAAATTGGCGTGCGAGAATAAACTATATCGCACTAGCTATCTCTATAGTCGGTATTTTTACTGTAATATTGTATCATCCTTTTTTTCATATCAACAAATATGAAATAACTGGTCTACAACGTATAGACGAAGTTGAGTTTACCAATGCAGTCGACGGTATATTGGAAACAAATCACATACTAATATTACCAAACAAAAGTTATCTAATTATTGACACAGATGAAGTCCATGATATTATTTTATCAAGGTTTCCAGTTGAATCTGTAATTGTTGAAAAGATTTTTCCAGGTAAATTGAGGATAACTGTGCAGGAAAAAATTTCCACTATAATTTATGACAATGGTAAACAATATAGCTATCTTGGATTAGACGGAAATATAGTAGAAATACTGCGCAATGTAGGAGATGATGAATGGGTAGAAACGAAAGAAATTGTTACTTCAACTTTAGAAGATGGCACAGAGATATCTACAGAAAATATTTTAGAGCGTCGCCATACTCCACCTATAAAAAAATTAATTTTGGAGATGGGCGACTACCCAATTGTATATGATACAAGAGACAAAGAGGGGACTATCAATACTGTAATGCTAAAAGAAGATATTGTAAAAGGAATTATTGAATGGTTTAATCTGATCCAGATAAGGACAGATATACCTTTTGGTTATATTGTTTTGGAAGATGAGCTTGGCAATGCTGACATCAAAACAGGGGAGGGGTGGAGAATAAAAATAAATCTTCTCGAAAGAATAAATGACCAGTTTGAAGACCTACAGTTTATACTAAAAGAAGAAGTGACAAAACCAAATTTAAATTACATAGACCTGCGCTATAAAGATAGGGCATATTGGCAGTGAGTTTTTTAGCGTCTAAGATTTTTTTATAATTAATTACTCTGACAAGAGTCTTGAAATAATTCTGCATTGAGTCTAACTAACTTTTATTTACTTCTTGCGTATTTTTTAGAGGATGAAATTTTTTGTGAGTTTTTTCTGCGTATAAATCTGAGGTATGAACATATCGAGTTGTTGTATCAAGAGATTCGTGTCCTAACAATATTTGAATTGCTGCTGGGTTAGCCCCTGACTCTGCTAAATAAGTAGCAAAACCATGGCGAAGGGAGTGAGCAGAAATAGGCATATTAATTTTTAATTTTTCTCTATAATATTTTATCCTCTCTTGTAAATAATTTGGCGAAAGTCTTTTTTTTAATCCAGAAGTATTTTTTGAATTACTACCTCGGTAGGGGATAAATAAAGCACTCAGGTTATCTTGTCTCATACGCAAATAATCATTCAGATATTTGTAAGCTCGTGGAGTGAGATAGACGAAACGCTCTTTTTTACCCTTTCCTCGAATAAAAATTCTTCCAGATTCATCTATCTGTTGTCGGTTTAAACTAATTAATTCTGATATACGCATGCCTGTTGAAAAAAGAATTTCGAGCATTGCACGATTGCGTGCACCGTTTACTGCATCGTTTTCAAAAATTGAAGGAGATTCAATTAGTCTGATCAAATCATTTAAGTCTGCTACGCGTGGATGGTTTTTTTCCATCTTTACCAATTTAATGACATCAGGAGAAATGGGAGTAGGGTAGTCCATCTCAATATTGTATTTTAAAAATGAACGAAGAGAAGATAAATAACGATTGATTGAAAAACTCTTAAGTTTTTTTTCACCAATTTTATTGTCTGCAGTTTGGCGATCAATAGAATTTAAATAAGCCTTATACTCATTAATAATTCCCTTGTCTACTTTTGAAAAGGGGATTGGAAAACTATCCAGAAAAGATTCAAAAACTTTGAGGTCACGCTCATAACTATATATAGTTTTTTCAGAGTAATTGTTTACTTGCAAATATAACAAGTAGTCATCAAGATGTGGAAGTGGGGTTGTTGTGTGCTTGTTTTGAGTGGGGAACATAAGAGTTAGTATAAACTGAGTATAAGGGATATTATACGCAGTTTATTATATACTAAATTTCATCTACTGAAAAGCTAGTTATCCACAGCCAAACATGTCTATATAGTCAGGGAA
>JAHJGG010000020.1 GCA_018824545.1 Patescibacteria group bacterium
ATATCAATTCCTGCTCGATAAACTGCTTTTGTAAAATTTTTTATGTGGCTTGTAAGCCCATGTATTATCTGCGTCTCAACCTCGAGCCTTATTCCCGTCATGCCTGCTGGATCTTTTATTCCAGTTTGTCCATCGACAGAATATCATCTTGGTACTATATGCATCATTTCGTAATTTATAGGCGGAGCAATGCTTCTGGCAGCCTCTACAGCCCTTTCTACATCCTCTTCTGCTATCTCACCATCTGACTTGGCTACTGCCACGACTCCTTTGCTAATTTGTGAAATAATATCTACTCCTCCCATACCTATCCATGCATGTTCTACAGGCAGGCCAATAAGTCGCTCTATCTGCTCCAATGCACTGGACAGAGACGATACAGTGTCTTCTATACTAGCTATTACCCCCCTATTTAGACCTTCTGATGTTACTTCTAGTGCTCCTACTATCTGGAGTCTTGTCTTTTCGCGTTCAGTAATAATCTGTCCAACTGCAATTCTAATAGCGGACGATCCAAGATCTATCCCAGTAATCATTTCTACTTTTGGTTTCCCAATAATCATAATTTATAAAAACAATTCATAAACATGTGGCCAAAAAATTATTGTACCCACTACCATAGCTCCGACAGATGCCAAGAGTACCATTGCTGCCATAATATCTTTTACTACTTCTACCTGATAATGAAGTCGTGGTTTCAAAATATCTACAAATTTTTCAAGTGCACTATTTAAAAATTCCAAAATTAATACCAAAACCACAAGCATCAAAATTACAATAACTTCAAATTGCTTTAGTTCAAAAACAAATGTTAGTACCAAAACTAAAATAGCCATGAGTAACTGAATGCGAAAATTTCGCTCATGCAAAAAAACATACTTTAGACCTTTTCCAGCGTCTCGAAAGCTTTTGATTAATCTTTTGGCTTCTTTCATAAAATTGATTTTACGAACTTCTCTTGTAAATCAAACATTTTTTGTGCTTCGTCTTTTTTTTTATGGTCATAGCCCACAAGGTGAAGTATGCCATGCACTAGCATCCTTACAAACTCTTGTTTTTCTCCTACTTCAAAAATTTTTGCCTGCCTACAAACTTGAATAGGACAAATAAAAATATCGCCCAAATCCTTTCCTTCGTCTCCCAAGTGCCCCTCTCCTGTATCAAATGATAATACATCTGTTATCATATCTACTCCACGATACACGCGATTTAGGCTTCTTATACGGCTCTCACCTACTAGGTGTATGCCTATCTCTACTTTATCAAATTTTAATTTTTTTAGACAAAATTCAACTATTTCTTTTGTTTTTTTTTCAGAAAAAAATCTTTTTTTTACTGATGAATAAATATTAATTTCCATAAAATAAAAATTAGTTAAACTTAATCCAAATGAATTGCGCCACACTCGGGACACCTGTCCGCCATTGGAGGAGAGCCCCGAGGTATTGGCAAAAAGCTTTTGGTAAATCATTGTTCGAATTCACCTTTCCGATGCAGAGCATCGGGTAATTAAACCAATTTAATTCACTTGTGTCAGTCTAAATCCATTCTTGTCAGTGTAATCAATGAATAAAAGGGTTAAATCATTTTACACTTGTCACCCAAAAACAAACCTTCTACCCTCTTTTTCTTTTTCAAACATGAAATCAATAAATCAAATCAGTAATATCAATCAGTTTATATCAATTTTAATCTGTCAAAATCAATGTTTAGAATTCAAACTCTGGTTCTGTGGTAGTAACACTCTCCTCTATAGTACTTGTTACAACACCACTCTCTTTGCCTGGCAAAACCACCTGCTCTGGGAGCTCGACTGTGGTAGCTGTTGGTCTAAAACTCTGAAACATCATTATCATAACGTGTCTAAAAGGTATCGTACCTGTAGCCCCTGGCTGATACAGCATTACATAAACCACACTGTCTGACTCAAAATAAGCAACAAGGCTATCCTGTCGTTTGTATCCCTCTACCTGAAAACGATTGGTAAATGCTGACAAATCTGTATATCTTTGTCCCTTAGCATTCCTTACAAACCAATTTTGAAAGCTCTCTCCTGCAAGTTTGGGAACTGCTACCACCTCTATATAGTCACCAGTAATAGCACTAAACAAAACCTGATCACTTCTTGCGTCTACTGATGCTGATTCCCAACCCTGAGGATAATATACTCTATACTGCCAAGTAGGATTGATATATTCTCGAATTAAACCAGAATCTACCAAAACCATAGGGGCACTGCCCTTTGGGCTGTACAAATTTACAATCTCTTGGCCATCGTAATAGCCATCAGTATCTGTGTCCCATGTACCACTGTCTGTATCAAATAGTTCTTCTTCTAGATCTGTGAGAGAGTCTGCATCAAGATCTACTGAATCAACCAATACCACACGCGGATAACTTAGAAGTCCGGCACTCAAGCTAGGTGTAGTAGTCGGCGCAACCTCTACCAAATCTTCTGTTGTAGTCGTCGTTGTAGTAGTAGTTTCAATTATAGTCGGTGTTTCTGTGGTTGAATCAGTTGGCAAAACAGTAGGAGTTGTTTCAGCTGGAAAAGCCTGGCTAATATAATACCAAGAAATGAGAGCAATCGCCACAAGCATCAAAATCGAACCTCCTATTATTAATCTTTTTGTAGTAAAAAAAGATTTTTTGTTGACTTGTCTTTTTGCTACGACTGGTAATGATTTTTTTTGCTCTTGTTTTTTTTGCTCTCTATTTTTTACTTCTTCATTTGGCTTTACTTCTTTTTTTATTTCCTCTTTTGGAGTTTGTGTATGATAAATTTCTGGATCCTTGCCACCATAAAAAATCTCTGGCATTACTGTCAATTTTATTTCATCAAGACCACTTTCATTGTCTGTATCCTGATTTTTTTTGTCTCCTTTTTTATCAAACATAAACACAATTTATTTTGGTGTATTGGTAACAGGAATTGTAAGTTTACCTGGTCCCATGGGATCATAATGTGACAAAACTTCATCCCCATCAAGAAAACCATCAGAATCAGAATCAGGATTTAGTGGATCTGTACCCCAAGTCAAAACTTCGTCTCCATCTGACAGTCTATCATTATCTGTGTCCCAATTATTTGGATCAGTACCTATCTCTTCTTCTGTAGAATCACCCAACCTATCAGAATCACTATCAATCCCCTCACCAAACAAAATTTCATTGTCTATTACTTCACTACTTACCTCTGAATTATTTATCTCAGTACTAGGAGCTATTGGAGTAGTTGTTTCTGTATCCACTACTGTCGTATCTGTAGCTATAGTTGTTCCAGAACCAAAACCATCGTCTATTGTGTTGTCTAGAACAAAAGAAGAATAAATCCACCAACCTCCCCCACCCACGATTGCTATTACTACCAAAGAAACTACTGTAAATAAAATTGCCTTACTCAAAACCGGGCCTTTCATCTCTGAAATATCTTGTGGTGGTAACGAAGGAATTGACTCCAGTCCTTCCTTTGGATTTTCTGCTACCACACGGGGTCTCTCCTCCACTGGCACAGTCTCTCTTGGTGTCAATTTTCCAGCATCCACAGCCGAAGAATAAACTGGCGCTGGTTCTGCAGGAACTTCAGCTGTAGCCGTATCCACAGCACCTACATCATCAGCATCCGAAAAAATATCTTCCGGTTCATTTAACGGTAAATTTGCCGGAGCCCCTGTCCCTTGATTTGTTTTTTGATCATCGAACATAGTGTTTATAACTTTAGCACTTAAGCACTTGAGCACTAAAACACTTTAGCACCCTAGCAAAAAAATTTAATTAATTAAGAATTATTTCCTTTTACAGTTAATCTTACTTTTTGTATTTCTGACCATAACATCGCGCCAATTTCATCTGTCAATTTCTCTCCGAGATCATATTCAATTTTTTCTATCCATTTTTCATCAAAGCAAAATTCTAGTAAATATTTTGATTCATTTAGAGAACCATATGATGTCTCAAATAAATTTAGTTGTACTTTTTCTCTTATCCTAGAAAATCCTTCAATATAATTTAATATCACTGACATAGTAGCACGTCGAAATTGTGATACGCTACTGAATAATTCCTCTTTTGGAAACTTGCCAGTTATTTTATAAACAAAATGTACATATTCATTCATCAAAAATTTTAACCTTTTCTGAAATTGACTCATCGCTTGTACCGACATATTACTATTGTAATTAATTACCCACGCACTCTCGCGTTCATATACTATTACCACTCACGTTCGCCTGCTTCTGTACTCGCCTGTTCGTGCACTCGAGTTCGCGTGCTTCAGTGCTCAAGTGCTTAAGTGCTCTCGTGCTTCTGTGCTAAAGTGCTCTCGTGCTTCAGTGCTCAAGTGCTAAAGTGTCCCTGCCCCATTCGGATTATACCCTCCAAGAATCTCCCAAGCATCCGCAAAGCCATCTCCATCAGTATCAGGATTCAAGGGGTCTGTTTTCCAATAATTAATTTCATCCACATCACTCAAGCCATCTCCATCAGTATC
>JAHJGG010000021.1 GCA_018824545.1 Patescibacteria group bacterium
ACTGCTAATTTTTCTATTGGAATATTTAATTCTTTTGTCAAAAATTCAAAACTCCATGTAAGAGCCTCTTCTTTCCAATAATCATTTAGACTCCAATTACCAAGCATCTCAAAAAAAGTTAAGTGCCACTGGTCACCCACATCATCTATATCGCCTGTTCTAATACACTTTTGTACATCTACCAGTCTGGTGCCCTCTGGATGCTTCTCACCCATGAGATAAGGTACTAGAGGGTGCATGCCAGCAGTTGTAAACAAAACTGTCGGATCATTTTCCGGAATCAAAGAAGCAGAAGGAATAATTTTGTGCCCCTTTGACTCGAAGAATTCTAAATATTTTTGTCTGAGTTCTTTTGTGTTCATATTTACAAAATCTACCCGACTTTAGTCGGGGTTAGGGAGCTTTAGCTCCTGTCGAATATTGAATGTGATGGCACTAAAGTGCCTCAACCCCGACTAAAGTCGGGTAGATTGGTAATACCCCACCTACAGTTTACTATAATTCAGCTAGGTTGACAAGCCGAAGAGTATGTGCTTAAATTGTAACAAAACTATGGCAAAGAGGAGATCATGACAAAATCAGTTATAAAGCTTGGAGGGGGTTTTTTTCTTCGCTTCTACGATCCGGACGATCATAAAAAATATATCGACATTCCACTTGGAAACAAAGACACAAGAAAAGAAACTGCCACATGCTTTTTTCGTCAACTGATGAATGAATTTTCTCATGGTGAAGTAGATGATATACATTTACCAACACTATGGTTAATGACCGAAGAAGGTCCAGTGCAAATCAAGGATGCACTTAACTGAACAGGGAGAAAGCAAAAGACGAACCTAGTTCGTCTTTTTTTATTTAATTACTCCCCCGCCCAAACACTCACCATCTTTGTAAAAAACCGCAAACTGTCCAGGTGTCACTGCTTTTTGAGGCTCTTCAAACTTAAGACTTACGCCTGATCGTTGGTCGTTGATCGTTGATCGTTGTAATGGCTGTCGATGTCGCAGTCTCACCTTACATTTTACTGGAAAATCAGGCTCATGTCCACTAATCCAGTTTACATCTGTTACTAAAATCTCTTTTTTATACAAAAGTGGATCATCTTCGTAGCCAACAACCAGATGATTTTTTTTGAAATTCTTATCAACAACATAGAGCGGTCTAGTACCACCATTATTCTGCATTCTTAATTCATCATTCATCATTCCAATATGTCTCTGCCCAATCGTATAAAAAGCCAATCCCTTGTGCTCACCCAAAACTTCACCTGAAGAAGTAACAATACTCCCCGACTTTTCTTTGATTCTAGTTTTCAAAAATTCTTCCATTGGTACTTCACCTATAAAACAAATCCCCATACTCTCCTCTTTTTCTGCGGTTGGAAGCTCAAATTTTCGCGCCAACTTTCGTACTTCATCTTTTGTATATTCTCCAAGCGGAAACATTACATGCTGTAGCTGTTCTTGCGTCAGTTGGTGGAGGAAGTATGTCTGGTCTTTATTACTATCTTTAGCCTGAAATAATTGGAAATTGGAAATTGGAAATTGGAAACTGTTAATATCATTCCTAGTTTCTAGTTTCCAGTTTCTATTTTCTTTTACTCCAAGTCTGGCATAGTGCCCTGTTGCTAACTTGTCAAAGCCTAATTCCCTCGCTTTGTTCAACCATACCCCAAATTTAATAAATTTATTACAAAGCACATCTGGATTTGGTGTTCTACCCTGCTCGTACTCCTTAAACATATTATCCAAAACTAAATCTTTATATTCTTTTGTAAAATCTAATTTTAAAAGTGGAATGCCCAACTTTGCTGCCACTCTCAGAGCATCCCTGTAGTCTGGTAACCAACAGGTCTCCGCCCCTGACGGGGCTTCGCCCTGTAAACGCTCTTCATCCAATCCTGAGCTTGCCAGGCGTAGCCCGAAGGGCGAAGACTGGTAGTTCACCATAAACGCACCCGTCACATCATAACCACGATCCAATAACAAAGCAACGGCTACAGAAGAATCTACCCCACCACTCATTGCTACTAATATTTTTTCTTTATTTTTTAACATGTTTAATTATAAAAAATTCTTCAAATCATTATATTATCAGTCTACATCAATATTAAAAAAAATCAAGCACTAAAATGTGCTTGACAGAAGTACCAGACAACATCTGCTGGGAGCAAATTGGATTTATACCACACACCTATCGTGAAACAAGGTAGGGTTACCAACAAAGCTCAACCAGCAAATGTCGCCTGGATTTGTGCCGCATGGGTGCGCGGCAAATGGACTATGGCATGCTTCTATCTTATACAGACAGGAGGGTATTGTCTGCATTGACTTTACAGCCAGAGTCCGCAAACTGGTATGGATATGGTGTCGCCCAATGATCTAGACAAGCGGGCACCATTTCACCAAGGTGAATTCCAGACCAGATTGATAATGCATAATATCAGGTCTATCAAAACCTGTCAAGTTATAATCATTAAAAAAACAAAAAATCCCCAACAAGGGGATTTTTTTATATTTATTGACAACCTACTAATCGCGTCGAGATTGTAAACACTCGCGACAATAAATTGGCTTGCCTGCAGTTGGCTGGAAAGGCAGTTGGGTGATCTTGGTGCCACACTGAGCGCAATCTATATTGACATCAAACATCTGACGTGGACCACGATTGTCATTGCTCCTGCTCTCACGATATGCGCGATTGCAATCTTGGCAATAAACTGGTCGGTCACCAGAAGGTTGAAAAGGTAGTTGAGTGATCTTGGTGCTACACTTGGCGCACTCCAAATCCACATCAAACATCTTCTTGTCATCGTTATTGTACATAACCTTTTTTAAAACTGTTGCCCTGAACCCTTGAGGTTCATGGGTGTTCCCAAAATGTTGTTTGAGATTAATGAATTAAACGACCAATTTGGGAACTACTTATTTTCTTTTTATCTATTAATGTTTGTTGCCCAACTGCAGATAGTTTATCACTGCCCAAAAGGACTGTCAACAATCACCAATATACATGTTACATGTATTATAATTACAATCCTCTCAACAATGGGATACCATTACTTGGATTTGTAGGCACATAGATTGTTCCCTCTCTGTCTTTTAGACTATTAATATAAAGATACTCAAGATAACGAGTTGTCAAACTCTGACTGATAATTGACTGGGCATCGCGCTGACCAGTGGCTTCAATTACTTTTCTTTCTGCCTCTTTGGTTTCTTTTTGAATCTCAAAATCTTTTCTTTCCGCGTCCTGCTCTGCCTGAAGTTTTAGAGAAATGCTCTCGGCTAATTTTTCTGGCAATTCTACATGACGAAGCAGTACATCTTCGAGTTCTATACCTCTAGGATTTAACTTATTTTGTAAAATTTCAAAAATCTTCTTAGCTGCTTCCTGTCTTTTTTCCGAATAAATATCTTTGGCTTCATACTGGGCAATCACTTCACGAATGACGCTTCTGATTTGTGGCCGGATCACCACCTCATCATAATCCAAACCAATATCACGATAAACATCTGATGCTTTTTCTTCTGTGAGGTGATAAAGTGCTGTAATATCAAGGTCAACGCTTAAACCTTCTTTGGTTAGTGCTGAGATAACGTCACTACCATATTTTTGTCCTTCCCCTTGGATAACACTCATAGTATAGTCCTGTGTCCGAATACCCATTTTAGTAACTTTTACAAACGGATTTTTCAAATGAAAACCAGAACCAAGTTCATTATCCTGTACTTTTCCAAACAAAGATTTTACTCCTGTTTCCCCTGCCTCCACTACTGTCCAGAAGCTACTACCGAATATAATAACAACGAATACAATAATAGCTAGACCTACTGCTCCTCCAAATTTTTTCTTATTTTTTGGATTTATTATTTCCATATTTTACGAATTATGAATTATACTCTTCCTGTTTGACGGCAGGAATTATGAATTATGAATTAAGATTTATAAGTATGATAACAAATAACAGAATAATATCAAGGGGCTCTTCAATTAATATAAAAAAACTGCTATACTTTTATAATCGACAATTAAGGAGACCTAAAAAAAAAGGAGAAAGATCACATGGACCGAAGAAAAAAAATAATCAAAATGTTTGGAGAGCCTGATGGCCCCAAGAAAGTTCTGGACCAATTCGGAAGAAAAATTTACAATGAGTACAGCCAGATATTCCTCGACATTCTCCAGGCGGAGCTCCCAAAAAAACCATCACCACCAATCCGTGTTATCCGTGGCGACCAAATCGCTGCCATCCAACCTCCGGGCCAATGGAATAAAAAGCTATGTCTAAGCTAAAATTCCACCTGTCCTTTCTGGTCTTTCTTTCAACAACAGCGGGCTAAAATCTTTATGATTCAACCAGCCCGCTGTTCCTACCATAATCAAATCTATCCACAGCCCGGATAGATTTTTTTATTGACAATATTTTTACTCTGTTTTATAATGTAGCTCGTTGTTTTTCTAGTTTTTTTGATAGATTGGCTACGCATGAAGAAGTAGTGTAGCCCCGAACGATCCTGGAGGGATCAATGAACGTATCTTATTTTGGTTTGGTTATGCTAGGTGTTCTTCCAACCCTTTTAGCTTCTGGCGCAATCTGTGCCAAAATAGCCAAGGGGCTACAACTTCGACGGCTCGAGAGGTTGTCGACAGAATAGCTAACCAGACCACAAGGCGTCCGCCCAGGAAGGCTCCACGGGGAATTTTGAGTGACTTACAACCCCAACACCCTATTCTCTGTGGAGTCCTTCCTCCCCAAATTCAACAAATTGCCCCTAAAGGGCTTTTTTATATTGACAAAAATAAAAAAGGAGTATATACTGTTGGTTCGGCACCTTACACTTTCAACAACCAAACAAGAAGAAACCAAGGGAGGTATCACATGAATATCAGTGAATTTTTGGGATTTGCAGGTTATGTTCTGGTGGTGTTAGTCATATCTTTCGTTGTGTCAGAATTTTTTCGTGAGCTTGACAGGTTGAAGATTATCGCGGAAAGTTTGAACGATAACACACCACAGGAGACGGAGGAAAATAATGACAGGTGGTGAAACAATCCTAATGGCTATTGTGCTGGCTTTTAGCCTGGCACTTTGCGTGGGTTTTACGGCAGTTCAATTCTTCAAAAAAGTTGAAGAAAAAGGAGGGAAGAAAAAAACTCCTGCCATCTGCGCCTTGTCTGGTAAACCTGTCGTTGGCAAGGTGGTAAGCCTACGTATAGTGGAATATATTGGGCAAGCCTGCCGTCCGATAAACGTGGACATGGCGATGATTTCTACCTTGGGCGAACAGGCCAAGGTAACAAACCGGGACATTGTCCAAATTGCATACGACAATACGCTGGAGCTAATACTACTGAAAGACCAACTAACAGAGCCAGCAAAGAAGTTTATGGAACTTCTCTACGAACGCCTGGTGGCGATTGATGCCAAAGGTGTGCGAAACACTGTTGGTCGCATCTCAAACTTTCTCCCCAAAGAAAACCGGTAAGATGTCTACCCCGTGCGCTTGGAAAACGCACGGGTTCAATCAAAACCAAACCGCTCTTTCGAGAGCGGTTTATTATTTTGTTAGACAATTCAACAATATCGCACTATAGCAATATGTCAGACTATAAAAATATAAAAATCAATCAAACATCTTCTCCTGTTTTCTCTTCAACTTTAGTACTTTCGCGCTTAGTATAAGTCCTATCAAACTCCCAGGCAGAATATGCCATTAAAATCAAAAGCCAGGCAAAACCTACCCACATTTCCCACTGGCTATAGAAATGTTGCAAACCTTCCATATAAGTACCTGCTATCTGAGGAACAATATACAAAGGAATGGTAATTATCATATCCAAAATTGCACCCACAATCAAGGCAAAGACCCCGAGCTTTAGTGCTTTTTTGATTGAAATAGATTCTTGCTTATAATACCATTTGGTTAGTACTATTACTAGTGGGATCATAAGAACCCAATAAACTATATATTGATACATCATTTTATCCTTAAGACCAGGTACAAAAATGATGATTGACCAAATAACGAAAATGAAGACCCATAGCAAAACACTAAAGCCTAGCGAACGTTTTATGTTCATAGATTATGAATTATTCCAGAAGAATAATGCTCTCTGGTATAAATAAATTAATGTGAAATAATTAAAATCCCAAGCAAAAATATCAGAACAAAAATAAACAATGTTGATAGAGTAGCAATCAACATCTTTCCTGCTTCTTTTGCTTTCCCCGCTACCATTAGTCTGGCTGGCTCAAAAAATATCAAATAACCACATATCGATACTGAAAAAACTAGTAGAATTAAGAAGAAAAAAATTCCCAACATTGGCTCATTTATACCAGACAAAAATAATATTGTAACTGCCACTGACACTACATAAAGTACTATTAAAATTGCATGGATTATTCCACACCAAAATGGATTTTTTATTTTTATTAATTTCATAAAAAAATACAAATTAATTCTAGACTAATTATTATCAAAACTAATTATATCATCTGCCTTTATAGGCTTGGGACCGGTTGTTTGGGGTTTGTCTACTCTAGGTTTTACTGGCTCTCTCGTTTGACTTTGTGGGTCTGATACTTCTCCTATTTTTTTCTTTTTTCTACGACGACGTTTCTTTTTGAATGGTTGCTCTCCTAGTTGGGCCATTCTTGTGTTTGATTCTACTGTTGGTGTTTTTATTTGTTTTTCTCTATTGTTCCGTGGTGCCAAATCTTTTAGAGAAATAGTTACCTCTGGCTCAATTACACCTTCAACCTCTGTCTCTACTTTTGGTGTAGACTTTGAATCTACTTTTATCTCTGTTCTTGGTTCAATTTTTTTTGGTGGGTTATATGTAGGTAGCTTTTTTTCTTCAACAGACTTACTTTTATTTTTTGTCCAATTATTTTTTTTATCATCTCTAGGTTGGCTTGGATTACTTTTTGGCGTGGTCTTTTCTCCACCATTATCAAGTCCTTCTTCATCACCATCCATACCACTCCAGCGAGTAATTTTGTCTTCTATTTCTGCTCTTGGCTTGGAATATCGTTGACGAGAAACCTTAATTACTTTTTCTAGAGATCCTGTGGGTCTACCTATTGGTGCCAAGGTAATGGCGCTAAATGGCTGAGAAGCAACCCCATCTATCATTAATTTTAGAAAAACATGAAACTTGGATAAATTGACAAGGTCCTCTTCTGTAAAACGTGGGGCAAATTCTTTTGCCAACACCTCAGCATCAGCTGCACCAACCCGGAAAGAAACCATAGACCCCACATTTCCAAAAACAGCATCCCCCACTTCTTCATCAAGCTGAGCCACATACTGATGAGCCATAATCAAACTAAGTCTATACTTTCGTGCCTCAGACAAAATATTTGCAAAACTAGAAGTAGCAAAGTTTTGAAATTCATCCACATATAGAAAAAAATCTTTTCGGTCTGCTTCTGGTGTGTCTACTCGCTCCATAGCAGCCAACTGAATCTTAGATATCAACATTCCACCAAGAAGTCTACTGTTGTCTTCACCAATACGTCCTTTTGACAGGTTCATAACAAGGATCTTATTACCATCCATTATTTCTCTTACATTAATAGTAGATTTTACTTGTGCCACCATATTTCGAATCACACTTGCAGACAAAAATTGACCAATTTTGTTTTGGATTGGTGCTACTGCTTCTTGAGCATAGCGATCATTGTAAGCAGCAAACTCATCCTGCCAAAAAGCCTTAATAATTGGATCTTTCAGACTAGAGACTACCCTCTTTCTATATTTTTTGTCAGCCAATAGCCGATTGATTCCAAGCAGAGTCGAGCCAGGATAATCGAGTAATGCCAACAAAGTATTATTCAAAATATATTCCATTCTAGAGCTCCACATATCAATCCATATTTTTTTGAAAATACTCATGAGGCCAGAAGCTACAAGATATTTTTGCTCTTCTGTTTTTACTTCGAGCACATTGAAACCAATTGGATTTTCTACATCTGCTGGATTAAAATAAATAACATCATTAATTCGCTTTGGTGGTATAAAATTCAAAATCTTTTCTGCAAAATCTCCATGAGGATCCACAATACCAACACCATGTCCAGCATAAATATCATAAAGAACCATGTTTTCCAACATAGTTGTTTTTCCCATTCCAGTCTTACCTATAACATACATGTGACGACGACGATCATCCAGTTTTATTCCAAAACGTCGCATGGAATTACGATAATTGGTCGCAGCAAAAGTACAGATATCAGATTCCTCTTCTTTTTCTTGTCCTTTTGTTTTTAGGTGGTGTGTAGGCATGTGTGATTATTCAGATAGAGATTGCAGATAGCAGAGAGCAAATAACAAATAGCATTCTACATAATATCTTCTAGCTTGTTTAAGTATAGCAAATATTCTATTTTTCTACAAAAAAAACTCCCCCCTGTCTTTATCCCGATTTAATTAGGATGAAAACAGGGGGGAGAACTTGTATGTCTAAATATTATTGAGAGCATCTCTAGTCGAGGGTCCTACATAGCCCACTGCATCTAATCCATTGGCAGTTTGGAATGCTTTTACTGCAGTCTCTGTGGTTGGTCCAAAGATACCGTTTGGGGTGGTGTCTTTGGGGAAGAAGTTAAGTTCTTTAAGTTTTGTTTGAAGTTGCCTGACTTCTTCTCCTTGAAAACCAAGGGAGAGGAAACTAATGAAGAAGTATGAAGGTGATGTGATTTTTTCACCTAGTACTGATTGCTCTGCTTCGTTTGTGGTCATATCCTCTCCTGTTTCGTATTGTTCTGTATCGTCCAGT
>JAHJGG010000003.1 GCA_018824545.1 Patescibacteria group bacterium
CTGTTGAACCAGCACCTGCACCTGTTGAACCAGCACCTGCACCTGTTGAACCAGCACCTGCACCTGTTGAACCAGCACAATTATAGATTATTAATTCCTTGCGCGATTTTTGTAAAAGTAGTACTATATAGATAGTAATTTTTAAATTTCTTCTTATATGGCAACAATAAAAAAAGAGATTAGTGCAAAAAAAGATGATACTAGTATTTTGCGTACTAGTTCAGCTCTACAAAAAAATAATGGATCAGGTGCTGCAGTTTTCTTACTCATGATTTTGCTCATCATTGCTATCGGCGGATTTGTATGGTCTTTTAGTAAATATCAAAAAACAAAACAACGAGTAGCATACTTATCAACCCAAGAAGGTCAGGTTGAACTTTCTCAGAAAGAGGTTGAAGCAGTATTAGAAAAGGTAAAAAAACATATTCTTTTACCTACAGACGAGGATCCAATAATTGCTACTATTGTGGACGCTGCTACCCTAAAACAACAACAAGATTTTTATAAGGATGCCAACAATGATGATAAACTTATCATCTACAAACAAAAAGCAATTATTTATAGCCCAATGCGAGATCTAATTGTAAATGTGGGTCCAGTATTTATACAAGAAGGAGAAGATCCAGTGAATCCAGAAGTAAGCGCAAATTCAAATGGAGATTTGGAAGTAACCAAGCCAGAAACATCTGTCTTGGCAGAAACAACAAGTGCTCCAAATGTCCCTCTTGTTGAGACTCCTATAGCACAATAAATATCATGAATAAATTTTTTTTAAATTCTCGCAATTTAATAATTGGGGCAGTAGTGCTTATTATTATAGGTGCATCAGTATATTTTGTAAGTGCCAGCTATGGATTGGAAGAGACAGATGGTTATCAAGCTGTGTTTTTAACAAACGGACAGGTTTACTTTGGTAAAATAACAAATTTTGATGATGATTATTTGGAACTAGTAGACGTTTTTTATTTGCAGATCAAAGGTGGTCTCCAGGATAAGGCTGGTGAAGAGAAAGAAGAAGATCTTTCTCTGGTCAAACTTGGTAGTGAGCTTCATGGCCCAGAGGATAGAATGTTTATAAATTATGAGCAGATTTTATTCTACGAAAATCTTAAAAAAGATTCCAAAGTTGTATCAGCAATAGATAATTATCAAACTAACAAGTAAATTATATGTGGAATATTAGCACTCTCGTAAAATTCTTTCTCTACAGTGGATCGATAATAGAATATATTGGACTAATTTTGGTGGTAGTATTTGTTGTGGGTGCATTGTTGAAATTGCCAATGAAAAAATACACAATGGAAAGTATCCGAGTTGGTCTAGCAAAAAAAATCATATTCGCATTAGAACTGATTATTGCTGGAGATATTGTTTTGGCAACAGTGGCGACAGAGATGGACGATATTTTGAAATTGGGTGGAATAGTATTTATCAGAGTGGTATTGGGATACTCACTTCGCAAAGATTTAATTCGTTGACAATCAGAAAAAAAGATAGTACACTTTTAGAAGTCCGCTATGGACTTCTTTTGAAATGGGCCTGTAGCTCAGCTGGTTAGAGCGCTTGCATGGCATGCAAGAGGTCGGGGGTTCAAATCCCCCCAGGTCCACCAAATCACGATGCACGAGACACATAACACGAGTCATTGTGCAAAAGTCATTTACTTGTTCTTGTATTGTGATATGTGAATCGTGTATATTGTTTTTATATGTTATCACTCGGAATAGTAGGTCTGCCAAACGTTGGGAAGTCTACGCTATTCAATGCGTTGACACGAAGTAAGCAGGCTGATGCACAAAATTATCCTTTTTGTACTATCGAACCAAACGTCGGTGTAGTTGAAGTACCAGATGATAGATTAGAAAAAATCGCTTTTGTGGCAAAATCTAAAAAGATAATTCCCACAGCGATTGAATTTGTAGATATTGCGGGTTTGGTAAAAGGCGCTTCAGAAGGAGAGGGTTTGGGAAATAAATTTTTATCACATATCAGAGAAGTAGACGCGATAGTTCAGGTTGTGAGAGCTTTTGAAGACAGTAATGTTACTCATGTTCATAATAAGATTGATCCAAAAGAGGATGCGGATATAATTAACCTGGAGCTTATTCTCGCCGATTGGCAGACAGTTAGTAAGCGTTTGGAAAATACAAAAAAGAAAGCAAAGGGCGTAATTGCCAAAGAGATTGTTTTAGAATTAGCTTTATTTGAAAAAATATATAAACACCTAGAATCTGGCAAACCAGCGCGTGAGTTAGACTATAGTGATGATGAGAAAGAGATTTTGCATGAATTGCATCTACTGACCATGAAACCAATTATGTATGTGATTAATTCTAACGAACAACAAACCCTCCAATCCTGCGGGCAGTCAACGAACAACGAACAATTTGAAAATTTGATCGTTGATGGTTGTTCGTCGATCGTTGTGTGCGCAAAATTGGAGGAGGAGCTAAGTGAATTGTTACCAGAAGAAGCGAGAGAGTACATGAAAGAGATGGGAATGGAACAAACAGGTTTGGATAAAATTATTTTAGAGGGTTATAAGCTGTTGGATTTAGTTACATTCCTTACTGCAGGAGAGCCAGAGTCAAGGGCATGGACAGTTAGAAATGGCGCCAAAGGACCAGAGGCGGCAGGAGTAATTCATACAGATTTTTTAAAAGGTTATATAAAAGCAGATGTGGTAGATTGGAAAGATTTTGTAAACTGTAGTGGTTGGGCAGGTGCCAAGGAGAAGGGCAAAGCTCGTTTGGAAGGGAAAGATTATCTAGTTAAGGATGGTGACCTTTGTTACTTTCATGTAAGTACTTAATGCATGTTTAGACTTAAATATAACAAGCTAGAAATTATCACCTATCACCTATCACTTATCACGGCTTTGAGAGTAATTGATAGATGATAGATGATATTTTTTATTTAGAGTATATTTTTTTGTGAATACCGACTTGACAAAACCCAAAAAGTGTGCTATAATATAACTATTAAAAATCAAAAAGCTATCTTCTGTATTGTAGACAGGGGAGCAAATACAAAAAAATAGGCTCGGAAGCCATTCGGGTCAAAAAAAATAATTTAGCAAAAACAAACATAAAAATAAACATATGTCTCAACAAGACCAGCAAGTTTTTAATACTTCAAACAATAAATACATCTCAATATATTTGTATCTAGCCGCAGGCATATCGATGTTCTTAGCGGTTTTTTTATATGTTTATCCAAAATAATTATTTTTATAAAAAAAACATTAAATTATTCACCATTTGGGCAACTATGAGGGGTAAAGCCAAAAATATTTAATATTATGTGATAAAATTAAATGTAAAAGTACAATTTAAAACAAAAACAAAAACAAAAAACAGCCACCAGGCTGTTTTTGAATATTATTATTTTTAGATCATGATTCTGCTTATTTTTATGCCTGCCTAAACTTCCAAATTTCTCTACCCACATGTTGTTGTGGGCGATGATATAGTAAGAAATCATTTTCTGGGCTAAAAGGTTCAATCTTGAATCCTAACTTTTTAATATCATCTTTACAGTCTATTGTCACCCAGCTATCTTGGAATTTGAAACGAGGAATAATAAAAATAATCGTGCTATTTTTTTTCAATACTTTATCAAATGTCTTGAAAGCACCAAGATAAAGATCTTTTAGTTCTCTGGTCTGGCTTACTAAATCGATTTTTCTTTCTGTTCCCTTGAGAGGTCGACCCATGTAAGGCTCTGTAATGATTGTGTTGATTGTTTTTTTATCTATCTTGTCAGCAAGTGTATTTACATCTGAGAAATATAATTTGTAATTTAATTTGGAAATTTTTGAGCTATTTTTTAACCACTCCAAATTGTTTTCAGTATCTTTTATAGCTTTGGAGGATAGGTCTGAGCCAATAAGTTTTTTGTATCCCATATGAGCTGCTTCTGCTAGAATTGTTCCAGATCCACAAAAAGGATCTAGAATTTGATCATCTATTTTTGCTTCCGAAAGGTTAATCAGGATTCTTGCGAGCTTTGGAGGTAACATCCCACTCAGTTTGTCTGGACGTGGACGGCTAAAGTCTCTTTCGGTAAATTCCTCAAAAGGTTGAATTGCTCTGGTTACAAAGACAGAACCATCTTCCATAAGAAAATCTGTTTCTCTTTCTATCAGATTATTATGTAAAATTGTGGCAGTATTTTTTGGCTCTATATAGCGAACTGACTTGTCTTCGGACTTGAGGTCTTTTTTTATTTGTAGTGCTTTGTTTCTTGCATCTGGTCCGGATAGAGAAAACTGTATTTTTCCCTCTGATTGAAAATTGTATAAGTATTTTGCAATTGATTCTACATCATCTTTTGAAAGTATTTTTTCAGCAATTTTGATAGTGCCTCCTAATATATTGATAAGATCGATGACATTTAGAGTTTCTTCTACATCAACAATTAAATAATCCTTGGTCTCTCTGATAATTTTGAATTTGATGCTAAGATGCGAAAAAACCGCTTGAATTTCAGCTGTAGATATGTGAGGTTGGTGACCAAGTTCAAATAAATA
>JAHJGG010000022.1 GCA_018824545.1 Patescibacteria group bacterium
GTTGAAATAAGTATAAGTAATTAGAGCGCCGACCACAGTCGCGTTCAAAATCATTATCTCATTATATCCTTCTAGCCATGATAAAAGTGTCAGGGCAGAGAAAGTTGTAATAAGCGCACCACCAGCCAAGCCATCCATTCCATCTGCAACGTTAACTGCGTTTGCAGTAAACATTACAAAGAAAATAATCATTGGAATGATCCACCAGCCAATATTGATATAGCCATCAAACGGAATAAAAATATTTTGCCACTGTTCACCAAGTTTAAAATAGATCCAGTAGGCTGCAATAGCTCCTGCCAAAAATTGCAAAAGTAACTTTTCATGAACATGAATGCCTTTCCCTGGATGAGAACCAAGCCAGAGTGAAGATCTTTTGAACATTGACCATGGCAAAGTCAAGACGTACCAGGCTCGCATATACCAATGCTTGTGGACTTGTATTAACCTAAAGGTTTGCTTCAAACTTCTACTACGTCTTTTGTGACCATAAATGTGGAGCACATCATCAATTCCACCAAGTATGGCAGCAAGTAGCATCACACCAATTGGAACCCAGGTAAAACTTCTGTCCCAGTTGAAAAAGTAGGTAATAACAGCCACTGTTATAATAATTAGTAGGCCTCCCATAATAGGCACACCAGCCTTGTTTTTTCTGGCGCCCATGGCAAGAGTTGCATCATATTCTGGTCTACGAGTGAGTTTGAAGTGATATAGGATTTTGATTAGTAGTGGTGCCCAAATAAAGCTTAAAATACAAGAAATAAGACCAAATCCAATGGCTATTTTGAGTAAATTTAGAGATTCTAATGAAATATTCATATAATATGGCTATAATATCAGAAAAAATTCGAAATATCAACTGAATTTTTTGAAGTATAGATATTCTAGTTTATAAATAATTATAGATTCTTACTTATTTAAACAGTTCAAACGCATGATTGATAGAAATTTTGCTCTCCTCGCCCTTCCAAAAGTCTCATTTTCATCATCAGATTTATTTTGTTCTATCCATTTTTGCTCTCTAAGAGATTTGTTTATATCAGTAATTTCAATTATACCTTGCTTCACACCATGGTTATATTTTCCATCACTAGTCCAGTTTAATGAGTGGGTGTAATGGAGTTTTTTTAGAATATTATTCTCATAATCAATTTGGTCCACAATAAGCACATGATCTCTGTCGCTACCAAGCCCAGCATCCATCATTATTATCATGTCTCCGGCTTCAATATTTTGGAGATCAACCTCTGTGCTATTTTTGCCACTTGCCAAAGTTTTTACACTTACATTTTCTATAGTTCGTAATTTTATAAGAAACTTGCGTATCGGATTTTTTATATTTGGGAATTTTAGATAATTTTTTAGTTTCATTTTTCCTCTTGCTTTCAATTCAGAATCCAAGACATGGTAAACAAATCCAGAACAATCAATTCCCAAATTGTGGTCAACCAGAAAATGTTTTACATCATCACTTGATAAATTTTTTATATCAATCTTTTCTCGGAGAGAAATTAAATTTGCCTCTTCAATTATTTCATTAGCAGAGCCCTTGCCAATCAACACTCTCAATCCTGCGCGAACTTTTCCGCGATTATTAAAATAAGGGCAAGAAATTTTTTTGCCAGGGAAGGGGAGGTGCAGATAGTTTTGGATTAAATGAATTGTTGGTGTTGACAAAGTTTTGGTTTGCATAATTTTTTCACTTATCATTTATCACATACCACATAACACGTATCACATATCAATCTTAATTTAGATTGTGGTTTTATACTTTTTAATTAACATTTCTTTTATTTCCTCAGGTAACAAATTTATATCTTTTAAATCATCAAAATCTACCCAGACAAGTTCGTACGAATTGTCGGGAACAGAATGTTCAAGTTCTGGCCCTTGGAGATGGGCAGTGCCACTAATATTTTTTGCAAAATAATAATACTCATCCCGTCCACTAGTTTGGAGATAGATTGGCTCGCCATCCTCTAGTTCGAATTCCAAACCAGTTTCTTCTTTTCCTTCTCTCAGAGCCGTATTTTCCAGGCTTTCATTTTGTTCTACCTCTACAGTTCCACCTATTATAGTATAATAATCCATTACATACCGATGGCGTTTCATGAGTAGGATTTTGTTATCTTGCACTATAAATACAGAAGCACGTGGTGCACTAAAAACATTGTCATGTGATACTGCAGTAATAAAACCCAAAAGTCTTTGGCCTTCTTCATTTAGTTTTCCGTGGCTTTCCATAATAGAGTGGGGAGTCTGCATTCGCAAAAGATCAGCTTCTGGTTTGGTATTATTATATTTTATATATTTGAAGTTTTCTTGTTTGTATAATTTTGGCTCTGGTAAACTAGGTATGGCTTTGGTAACTCTTTGCACCACCTGTGCACCGTCCCTTATTTTAGTCAGCTCAAACTCACTAAGATTTTGATCTAATAATGCCATGATGTGTGCCTCAAAACTTGTTATCTGATATTTGTTATTTGGTATCTGAAGACTTGATTCATATGATGTTGAAGCAGGCTGGCGAGCATTAATTTCAATAAGATATAGCTTGCCAGATTTCTCGTCCATTACCACATCAATTCCAAACAAACCTTTCCAACCATCATGACGAAGTTTGTTTCCAATATCAGTTGCCA
>JAHJGG010000023.1 GCA_018824545.1 Patescibacteria group bacterium
GATCAGCTTCTGGTTTGGTATTATTATATTTTATATATTTGAAGTTTTCTTGTTTGTATAATTTTGGCTCTGGTAAACTAGGTATGGCTTTGGTAACTCTTTGCACCACCTGTGCACCGGTTGATATAGGGATTATTTTACTTTTATTTAAATTAAGTTCAAGCAGAGACAGTAGATGTGCTTGGAAGGTAGTAACTGAAGATTGGAAGATTGGAAGATCGGAAGATTGGTTTTGTAATTCTGACTCATAGCTGGTAGAGGCAGGCTGGCGAGCATTAATTTCAATAAGATATAGCTTGCCAGATTTCTCGTCCATTACCACATCAATTCCAAACAAACCTTTCCAACCATCATGACGAAGTTTGTTTCCAATATCAGTTGCCATCTTACCAAAGTCATCTTTTTGTTCCTCAGATAATAATCTATGAGGTAATTTCCAATCATTTCCAACAGTTGCAAAAGGATTGTCTGTAAATGGATGTAATCCTGTAATCTGATAATTAATATTTCCAACAAGTATTTTATCTTTTGAAACTATATTGTTGCTGGTTAATGTTGGACCTGTAATATATTCGGTAACGCGAACAGGGCGATCAGAAAATTTTTGTTGTAACTCTTTTAGTTGTTCTAATGTTGTAATGAGGTATGTGCCAAGACCAGTGTGAGCACGATTGAATTGAAGAATAAAAGGATTGTCCTCAAATTCAACATCTTTACAATCCTTAACTTCTGTAGGAGGTAGATATTTTTTTAATTCTCCCAGCCACTCTACTTGAGAAACTTTATTTTCAACACGGTTAGCCAGTTCAGCAGAAGGATTCAAAAGTTTCCAGTTATGTTTTTTGCAGATACGCTCGATTTGAAGAGTGTTTTTAAACACCAATAGTTTACAGTTTTTAGTTTCTAGTTTTTCAATAAATTCAACTGCCTTCGAGTTTTCCAGAAGTTCATGAGTATCCAAAATATAATCATCTTTGATAAGTAGAACATTATCATTGTTATTATATGCACTATTGGCAAAATCTTTGTAATTTGAGATAATAAAATAACCTGGAGTAGATAGATCCAGACCAATAGCCCGTTCAATATCACGGGTAATATAAATTATTGGAGTATTAGCTAAATTTAACATAATTGAAATTATAGCAGAGTTTAGCCTTTTTTGCAAGAATTAAAAATATGACAGGTTTATATAAAAAATTAAAAGAATATGGCAAAGTAAAGGCAAATGAATCACTTGCTAAGCATACTACCTTTAGGATTGGTGGCCCTGCACAGATGTTCGTAATTGTAGAATCACGTGAAAAGATGGTAGAACTTTTGGATTATTTGAGTGGAGAGGGAATTGAATACTTTATTATTGGCGGAGGCTCAAATTTGCTCTTGCCAGATGAAGGACTCGACAAAGTAGTCATACAAACAAAGTTTAATAATATAAAATTAGACGGAGAAGAAATTGAAGCTGAAGCTGGAGCACTTTTGAGCCAGCTTCTTGATTTGTCAGCCCAAAATAGCTTGTCAGGATTATCTTGGGCAGCAGGGGTACCAGGTACTATTGGTGGAGCAGTTAGGGGCAATGCTGGGGCAATGGGATTTTGTACTGCTGACAATGTAAAATCAGTTGAAGTTTGGCATGATGGCGAAGTTGTTCATCTCTCCAAAGATGATTGTGAATTTGGTTATCGTGATAGTATTTTCAAACATAATTCTGATATAATTTTGAGAGTCTGGCTAAAATTAGAAAAAACAAAAAAAGAAGAATTAGCAAAGCAGATCCAGTACAATATTTCATGTCGTACTGGACAGCCAAAAGGCTTTTCTGCTGGTTGTTTTTTCAAAAATGTTAATTTATCTGATTGGCCAGGGGACAAAAGCAATCTACCCAAATTATTTCTTGAACGTGGGACAGTGCCTGTGGGTTGGCTAGTGGAACAAGTGGATATGAAAGGTAAAAAAAGAGGCGATGCTCAGGTTGGTGTTGAACACGGTAACTTTATTCTGAACCTTGACAAAGCCAGAGCCGAGGATATTCGTGGTCTTGTTGATGAGATCAAACAAAAGGTGTATGATAAGTATGGAGTAGAGATTGAGGAGGAAGTACAAATCATATAACAGATAACAAATAACATAAAACATATGGTAATAAATATACAGTCAACAGGGGTGGAGATGACAGATGCGATAAAAAATTATGCACAAGAAAAAATGGAGGCAGTAGAAAAATATTTTGATAATATTCAGAATATTGATATTGATGTTGGTATGAAAAGTCACCATCATCTGAAAGGTAAAGTTTTTTATGCTGAGTGTAATGTGAGTGTGCCGGGTAAATTAATTCGAGTTAGTAAAAATGCAGAAGATTTGTATAAAGCGATTGACAAGGTAAAAGATCACCTGAAAGTTGAGTTTGAAAAGATGAAAGGAAAAATGAACAGTATAGACAAACAGGCTCTTCGAGATCAAAAGGGTTATGTGAATGAGGAGGAAGAATAAAGAATTGTAAATTATAAATAATACCGCCTTTTTAGGCGGTTTTTTTACTCTAGACAAACATCGCTATTGGTGCTATAATTTCAAAGTTATTATTTGTATAATTTTTAGCTAAATTATGAAGTTTTTAGAAAAAATCACTGGAGATCCAAATAAAAAGACATTAAAATTGATCCTGCCTATTGTAGAAAAAATTAATGCTTTGGAACCAGAATTAGAAAAATTGTCGATTGATGAACTAAAAGGAAAGACTCAAGAATTTAAAAAACGACTATCGGGTGGAGAAACATTGGATGATATTTTGGTAGAGGCATATGCTGTAGTTCGAGAAGCATCCAAGCGCACGACTGGAATGCGTCATTTTGATGTACAGATGATTGGTGGAATAGCTATGCATCGTGGGATGATATCAGAAATGCGTACTGGTGAGGGAAAGACTTTGGTTGCTACATTGCCAGTGTATCTGAATGCTCTTGAAGGCAAAGGAGCTCATCTGATTACAGTCAATGATTATTTGGCAAAACGTGATGCTGTGTGGATGGGACAGATTTATGATTTTTTGGGAATGAGTGTTGGAATTATTCAGAATCAGAGAGTCTCGTTTGTATATGATAGTACAGCAACACGACAACACGACAACACGACAACACTGAGCGAATTGGGTGAGGGCGGAGAAATAGACAAAGAACGTGATGAAACCGGAAGTTTCAAAATTGAAGATGAATATTTGCGACCGGCTTCACGGCAAGAAGCATATAGGTGTGATATTACATATGGTACAAATAATGAATATGGTTTTGATTATTTGCGTGATAACATGGTTCAGAATTTGGGAGAGATGGTAATGCGTCCTGGATCAGAAATGCATTATGCAATTATCGACGAAATTGACTCAATTTTGATTGACGAAGCTAGAACCCCTCTTATTATTTCTGCTCCAGCAGGAGAGGCAGCGGATCAATATTATCATTTTGCCAAGCTGGTAAAGCAATTGAGTGAAGAAACGGATTATAATCTAGATGAGAAACTTCGTAGTGCTACTCTGACCGAAGAAGGTATTGCAAAATTTGAAAAATGGTTGGGTGTGGATAACATTTATGTTGAGGGTGGTATTCGATTGGTTCATCATATTGAACAAGCTCTAAAAGCCGAGGTTCTTTTTAAACGAGATAAGGATTATATTGTTGACTCTGGTGAGGTTGTAATAATTGATGAGTTTACAGGTAGAAAGATGCCAGGGAGGCGTTATTCAGAAGGTTTACATCAGGCAATCGAAGCTAAGGAAAATGTAGATATTCAAAAAGAAAGCCAGACTTTGGCAACAATTACTTTCCAGAATTTATTTAGAATGTATAAAAAATTATCTGGAATGACTGGTACAGCAGAAACAGAAAAAGAAGAATTTTTCAGAATTTATAATTTGGACGTCTTGATAGTCCCAACCAATAAACCTGATGCAAGAAAAGATAATCAGGATAGGATTTACAAAAATACTCGCGGTAAGTACAAAGCAATTGCAGACAAAATAAAGGAATGCCGTGCAAAAAATCAGCCAATGCTGATTGGTACAATTTCTGTAGAAAAAAATGAAGATCTAAGTAATTATTTGAACGAAAATGGAGTTGAACACGAAATCTTGAATGCCAAAAATCATGAACGTGAAGGAGAGATCGTGGCTCAAGCAGGAAGAGCTGGTGCAATTACACTGGCCACCAATATGGCTGGTCGTGGAGTTGATATTAAGCTTGGTGGTAATCCAATTATTTTGGAAAATCAAAAAAAGGTGATAGATGCTGGTGGCTTATTTGTGCTTGGTACAGAGCGCCACGAATCACGTCGCATTGATAATCAGTTGCGTGGTCGTTGTGCTCGACAAGGTGACCCAGGAGAAACACAATTTTTTGTATCAACTGATGACGATTTGATGAGAATTTTTGCAGGCGACAGGATGAAAAATGTAATGGAAAGGCTAAAAGTACCAGATGATATGCCTATTGAACAAAAAATGATAAGCAAGATGCTAGAAACTGCCCAGACCAAGGTAGAAGGTCACAATTATGATATTCGAAAGCACTTATTGCAATATGATGATATTTTGAATAAGCAAAGAGCAATAATGTATAAGAGAAGGAGACACATATTAGAATTAGAATCCGTCTCCACACCAATGCAAATCGGTCTCGCACCGGATAAAGTCGACGAGCTTGGAGCTGAAGAGGGTAGTAATCAAGAGGAAGAAAAACAGTATACTTCGTACAAAGAAATGATTTTGGATTTGATTGAGCAAGAAATTGAGTTTGTTGTAACTTTTCATACCAACCCACAAAGTGGTGCTTCTGCTGATGGTTCTCCAGAGTCAAAAGGAGAGTGGAATATGAAGGAAATATTTGAGACTACACGAACTATTTTTCCATTCTCTACCGAAGAAAAAGAAAAATTATTATCAATGGGAAAAAGTGGAGAAGGTAAGTTTGAAGATGTAAGCGAGAGAGATAATATAATAAAATTTTTATTGTCAAAAGCAAGTCAAGAATACAAAAATATTGAGGACAAAATAAAACAGGCATCTACAGACATAGCGCCAGAGGGTGAACAGGAAGATGCAGGAGAAAGAGGAATGCGTCAGATTGAAAAAAATATTTTACTTCGTTCTATTGATACTCTTTGGGTAGATTATTTGGTGGAGATTGACCATGTAAGAAAAAGTATAGGTCTTCGTGGTTATGCTCAGCGTGATCCACTTATTGAATACAAAAAAGAAACATATCACATGTTCAATCAGCTTTTGGCGAGTATTCAGCGTGAGGTAGTTTACGCATTTTTTAAGGTAGGTATTGGACTCCAGCTCGCACCAACTATTATGGCAAATGACAAGATGACTCTCTCAGGTGCAAAAAAGGATATGAGTGCACAAGGTGCACATAATTCCAAAAAACCAAGAGATGATGAAGGAAAAAAAGTAGGCAGAAATGATGAGTGTCCGTGTGGAAGTGGGAAGAAGTATAAGAAATGTTGTGGGAAGTAATTAATTGCTGATCACTGATTATGCAAAGCTACGGATTTTTGCAGTAGAATGATTGAACATTTTTTACTATAAATATAAATGAGAGTCGTATGACTGTTATTTTACCTATTAAAAGAAAAACCTATACACACACCAGGTGGTTGACGAAATATGGGTAATATTGTAAAATATCGCCTATACAGATATGTCCAAAAATAAAATGAAAAATCCTAAATCAAGCGTACGCTCCAAAGTTCGTTGGGGGATTGTGGGAATTCTCGCACTTCTTTTGGTTTCGAGTTTTTTTGATGCTCCAACTTATGCCAATAGGGTAATTGATACTATAAACAATACAGTAGCTCTGGGTATTCCTAGAATTCCAGATACTCCTTTTAGATTGGGCTTGGATTTGCAGGGTGGAGCACATTTGATTTACCAGGCAGATACAAATGATATTGAAGCGGGTGATAGGGCCGCAGCAGTTGAAGGTGTTCGTGATGTTATCGAACGCCGAGTAAATGCCACTGGAGTAGGGGAGCCAAGTGTTCGAACTGCAAAAGTAGGTGAAGATTTTCGTATAAATGTGGAATTGCCAGGTATTACTGATATTAATGAGGCAATCAAAATGATTGGTCAGACTCCAACTTTAGAATTTAAGGAAGAAAATACTGTTCCAGCTCGAGATCTTACAGAGGAAGAGGAATTGGCAATGGAAGAATATAATAAAGATGCAAAGGAAAGAGCTGATGTAATTTTAAAGAGAATTAAAGATGGAGAGGATTTTGAAACTTTGGCCAAAGAAGTTTCAGAAGATGATTTAACAAAAAATAATGGAGGTTATTTAAATTTTATATCTCGTGCAACAGCTGATCCAGTCTTTTACAGCTGGGCAGAAGAAAATAAAGAAGGAAATACTAGTAAGGTAGTAGAAAATAATGAAGGATATAACATTCTAAAACTAGGTAAAGAGCAGGTTGGTGGAGAAGAGGTTAGAGCCAGTCATATTTTAATCTGTTATTTGGGATCACAAAATTGTGAGGCACCAATTTATACCAAAGACGAAGCATTTCAAAAGGCACAGGAAATTTTTGATTTGGCAACAGCTTCAAATTTTTCTGATCTAGCACAAGAAAATTCAACTGATCCAGGTAGTAAGGATAATGGTGGAGACCTTGGATTTTTTACCAAAGATACTATGGTAGCTGAATTTTCAAATGCTGTTTTTAGTGTAGAAACTGGAGAGATTGTTGGGCCAATTGAAACTCAATTTGGCTATCATATAATTTACAAAACTGACAAAAGAGAAACAATCGATTATGAGTTGTGGAGAATTTTGATAGAAACTCAGCAGGCAATTGATATTCTGCCATCAGAAGATCCTTGGATGAGTACAGGGCTCTCTGGTAGTCAGCTAGACCGCGCAGAAGTGCTTACAAATCCACAAACAGGAGCAATAGAAGTTTCTCTACAGTTTGATAGCGAAGGAACAGACCTTTTCAGAGATATTACAGAGAGAAACCTAAATAAACCAGTTGCAATATTTTTGGATGGTCAGCCAATCAGTATTCCAAATGTAAATTCAGTTATTCCAAATGGAAAGGCTGTAATTAGTGGTGGTTTTGATCTTACAGAAGCAAAACTTTTGTCACAACGACTGAATGCAGGAGCTTTGCCAGTACCTATCAATCTAATTTCCCAGCAAAGTATAGGAGCAAGTCTTGGTGCTGAATCTCTTGCCAAGAGTTTGCAAGCAGGTATCGTAGCTTTAATTATTGTCATGATTTTCATGTTGCTCTACTATCGTCTGCCAGGGCTACTTGCAATACTAGCTCTTACAGTATATTTATCACTTACTCTTGCAGTATTCAAATTGATTGGTGTTACTCTTACTTTGGCTGGTATTGCCGGGTTTATATTGTCGATTGGTATGGCAGTTGACGCCAATGTACTTATTTTTGAAAGATTAAAAGAAGAACTAAGATCGGGTAAGAGTCTAAAAGCAGCAGTAGAAGAGGGCTTCTTGCGTGCATGGACATCAATTCGAGATGGAAATATATCCACACTTATTACCTGTGTTTTGCTCGTATGGTTTGGTTCTAGTTTTGTACAAGGATTTGCAATTACACTGGCTATCGGTGTGCTACTAAGTATGTTCTCAGCTGTTACTATTACCAGAGTAATGCTAAGGTTTGTAGTGCCTTGGTTTAAGGAAGAAGGAAATTTACTATTTCTGGGTTATAAAAAAATAAATAATAATAAATAATGTCTACTGTGGTTCACTCTCAACTGAAATCTGATATATGATTAACATAATTAAACATCGTAAAATTCCATTTATTATCTCCGGGCTCTTATTTGTTTCAAGCGTCGTTCTTTTGCTTGTACTCGGACTAAAACCAGGAATAGATTTTACAGGTGGATCTTTGATTGAAGTTACATTTACAGGTGAGAGACCAAATATTATACAGGTAGAAGAGGCTCTTACACCACTTGATTTTGGATCATTGCTACTTCAGCCATCTGATGATGATGCCATGATTATCAAACTTCGATTTGTGAGTGAAGATGAACACCAGATGGTGCTTTCAGCTCTTAGAGATAATTTTGAAACAGAAGAAGACAAAGTTTTGGAAGATAGGGTAGATACTATTGGTCCTGCTATAAGTAGTCATTTGAGAGAGCGGGCTATGTATGCAGCTATTGCCGTTGTACTTGCAATTGTATTTTATGTTGCTTATGCTTTTCGTAAGGTTTCTCGACCTGTTAAGTCATGGAAATATGGTCTATCAGCTATAGTAGCCCTTATTCATGATGTCACCATTACAATGGGAGTATTTGCAATTCTTGGTAAAGTTTTGGGTGTAGAAGTTGATATAGCTTTTGTGGTAGCACTTCTGACAATTATGGGTTATTCTGTAAATGACACTATCGTAGTATTTGACAGGGTAAGAGAAAATTTGATAAAAGACGGATCAGAGAATTTTGCTCGTACTGTAAACAGGGGAGTAAATGAGACATTTGTAAGATCTATTAATACCTCACTCACAACATTGACAGTATTAATCGCTCTATTCTTGTTTGGTGGTGATTCTATTCGTTATTTTTCTCTAGCTTTGATAATTGGTATCGCTTTTGGGACTTATTCCTCAATATTTTTGGCTAGTCCGATTTTGGTTGTGTGGGAAGAGTGGGGGAAACGAAAGGCCTAACCTTCATTCCGAGCCCATTCGACTTCGCTCAGGGTAAACTTCGCCGAGAGATTTTTTAAAAATACTTACGGTATGATATTAAAATAATCAGCGAGAGTAACTGGGTTATTGTAGTAGGCAAATATATCTACCTTCATTTGAAGTTAAAGCTCCTTGATTTGAGGTTTCGAAAGATCTCTCACTTCGTTCGATATTGTGTGAAGACCCTTTCGGGTTTTTTTGTTTTCTGATATAATAATTATACTTAAGTACTGAAGCACTACAACACTTCAGCACTTGGGTTATTTTATAAATGTACTTTAGTGCTATTGTGCTTCAGTGCTAATGTGTTAATTATGAGTGACGAATTTATTAGACATTTTATCTCATTCATTGCCATGGTAGTGGTATTTTTTGCGTGGCTTTCTGGGTATTTTTCTGGTGCCCATGCTTGGTGGTGGGTGGGGTTGGGATCAATCATGTTTTATTTCATTACATACAAAATTATAGGAATGAAATAAATAGTAGTATTATGAGCTTTAGTGATTTATTGGAATGGGTAGTTGGTTATCTTACCCAACCAATGTTAGAGACAACTTTAGATATTTTTACTATTTTTGGCTGGATTTTTCTTGGCTGGCTTTTGCTTGTGGCTGGTTTCAAATTGCTCGCTACATATAAGGTTATACGTTATGATAGAAAATTAAATTATATTTTACTAGCAGTAGATGTTCCACCACTCAATGAACAGACTCCAAAGGCAATGGAACAGCTCTATACTCAGATTTATAATGTAATGAAGCCAGCATCAATTGGCATGACTTATTGGCACGGATTTCGCCAGTTTGATTTTAGTTTTGAAATTATTAGTATAGAGGGCTACATCCAGTTTATTATTCGCACACTGGATAAGTACAAAGATGTAGTCGAAGCAGCAGTTTATGCGCAATATCCTGATGCAGAAATTACAGAAGTAGAGGATTATGTAAATGTTGCACCAAAAAGATATCCAAATGAAACTCATAATATCTGGAGCTGTGAGTTTATTTTGCAAGAAGATCAGGCATACCCAATTCGTACTTATGAAGAATTTGAGCATTCAATTACCAAAGATGCTGTTCTCAAAGATCCAATGAGTGCTTTTTTGGAAAGTTTTTCACGTATTGGGCCCGGAGAGCAGGTCTGGTTTCAGATGATGATAGAGCCGGTAAGAGAAAGTGAATGGAAAGAGGGTGTTATCAAAAAAATAAAAGAAGAAATTGGCGAAAAAACCCCTGCAAAGCCTAATTTTTTTCTAGATTTTCTAAATGAACCAAGTTCTACTATGGGTGAGGTAAAGAATCAGCTTTTGGGTCAGGTTAGTGCAGAGGCAGCTCCAGCAAAAAAGGATAATCCAGACAAAAATTCACTTTTGTACATGACTCCAGGGGCCAAAAAGATTGTAGAATCGATGGAAAATAAAATTAGAAAAACAGGATTTAGAACAAAGATACGTTTTGTTTATTTGGCAGAAAAAGCACATTATAATCCATCTCGTTGTATCAATTCTGTAGTTGGCGCAATGAATCAGTTTAGTATTCCGACCTCCAATTCTCTAAAATGTAAATTACCTACATCTGCTGAGTACTTTATGAGTAAACAGAGAGAAAATAGAAGGCGTAATATTCTTATGGGTGCGTACAAGAGTCGAGATATGTACGCTGGAAAGGATCCTTATATTTTAAATATCGAAGAGCTGGCCACTGTCTGGCACTTCCCAATGTCGTATGTGACAGCACCTCTCCTCCAAAAAGCAGTAAATAAAAGCGCTGAACCACCACCAGGATTACCTGTTGAGGGCGTTTCTATTCGGGACGATGAATTACCAAACGCAGGAAAAAAAGAATTTAGTACAGATGCTGGACCAGAGTATTCCAAAGATCAACAATTTGGTTAGAAATTTATCATCTATCATTTATCATCTGTCATCATTTTTTGATATATGATAAATGATAGGTGATATTTTGATTTATGTGGTACAAAAAGAAAACAATTCTAGCTCTCGCTCCAATGGCTGACTATACCGACAGTCCTTTTTGTCGTGTGTGTAGAGAGGTAGCAGGTGAGGATTTTGTAATCTATAGAGAGATGGTAAGTGCTGAGGCAATTGTTCGGGAAAGTAAAAAAACACTGGATATGGCTTCATTTCACAAGAGTGAGAAACCAATTGTTTTGCAGATATTTGGTGCTGATCCAAAAACTATGAGGCAGGCGGCGGAAATATTGATTAAAGAAAGATCCCTCCACTCGCCCTCCGGGCTTGGTCGGGATAACTTGATTCCAAGTGGAATCGATATCAATATGGGCTGTCCAGTGCCAAAGGTTACTGGCAAAACTGCATCAGGTGCCACTCTCATGCGTAATCAAGATATAGCAGTAGAAATTGTAAAAGAATTAAAAAATGCTGATTTGGGAGTACCTATTAGTGTCAAAACTAGATTGGGATGGACTAGTGACAGAGATATTTTGGAATTTGCTCCGAAATTGGAAGAAGCAGGGGCTGATTTAATTTCAATTCATGGCCGTACAAAAAAACAAGGCTATTCTGGAGAAGCGAACTGGGAGAGAATTGCTGAGGTCAAAAAATTAGTCTCTATTCCAGTTATTGCAAATGGGGATGTAAAAACATCAGAGGATATTGAGAGGTGTTTGGAAATAACTGGAGCTGATGGTGTGATGATCGGCAGGGGAGCACTTGGGAATCCGTGGATTTTTTGTTCAGATATCAGATATCAGATATCAGATAGCAAAATTAAGGAAGTGGTTCTACGACATGCAGAGTTGCATTTGGAGCAGTATGGAGAAGAGTTTGGATTGAAAACATTTAGAAAACATCTTGTTTGGTATTTTAAAAACAAGCCAGGAATAAAAAAACTGCGTGAAGAGCTTGTTAAAATAGAGACATTGGATGATTTAAAGAGAATTTTAATAAATTATTAATAGAATGCAGATTTAACAGATTTTCATATATAAATTTGTTTGTATCTGTTTAACTTCCAATATTTGGGTGGGTTAATTCCCTGGCCTTCAGGCCATCGTTTCAACTTGAAACTCCGAGTATCGGGTGCTATGATGAGGTCATAATTCAAACCCATGCAAGGAATATTATGACCTACTACAGAAAAACAA
>JAHJGG010000024.1 GCA_018824545.1 Patescibacteria group bacterium
AAGGTTAAAAAAAGGCCTGCGAATTATCACAAGACCTTTGGCGAATCCTATTTTATCTACACTTTTTTTGATTTTGGAACAAATTGGAAGAGTAATAAAACCTCAATGTCCATTCCAAGAGGTTCAAGCCTCTCCAAAATAGCCTGGACAGAATCTTCTTCACTGGACAACAGTCGTAAAAAAGGTTGTGACCTAGACAGATGATCCAGAACCGTACTACCTACCACGTCTGTTACATACTCCGATTCCTCAGGTGAGCCCTCCATTGCTTTTCTTATTTTATTAACCACCTCAACTGCATTTTTTCCCCAAAGACCGTGCACCTCTATATTTGGCATTTCTATCCTCCTCCGAGTTTGTTTTCTAATTCAGAACTAGTACGATGTAAAAAATCATACCAGAGAAAATTGTGAGTACAAAAAATATAATTGTAATAAATCTAGCAAGACATACCTGTCTCCAGTATATCGAGCTTGCCCTTGTAGAGCATGAACCCAGCACCTGGACAGCCTCAGATACATTCTTACGATTTAGATATCTAGTAAAAAAATATCCAATGACTGCAAGCAATGCCCATAGCCAAATTAAATATATAATGGAACCCATCTCTACCTCCATGTTTTGAGATGACCAAATATTAGCACAACCAAAATCAAAAGTCAATACTGTCTGATTACAATATTTCTCTAAGTCTCTTTCTTGCTCTACTCAGATGAAGCTTGACTGCATTTTCTGTTTTTTGCATAATCGTGGCCACCTCGCGCACAGACAACTCCTCTTTATAAAACAAATTTACAATAGTCCTCTCTACTTCTGAAAGCCCATCTACCATCTGCCATAAATTACTCTCACGAATAATATCCCGAAATGCTCCGTCCTCATCAGACTTTATATGCTCTGCATTTTGGAGTGGTAATGATTTTTTTTTACGATAATAATTTACTAACAAATTATGTGCGATACGCAATAAATATGTACGGTATGATGCGTTGGTGTGCCTGAATGTGGATAAAAATTTTAACGCCTGAAAAAAAGTATCTTGGGTTAAATCTTCGGCAAGATTTCCCTGACCATCAAAATGATGAAGAAAATAATTATATACATCAAGCTTATATTTAACATATATTTTCTTAAATTCCTCAGGATTATTTTGTGCGGCTACGACTAGTGCCTTATCTTTTTGTTGCACCAGATACTGCGCTGGGGTAAATTCTATCGAAACTTTTTTGCTCAAAAAAACAGCGTCCACGAACTTATCAGTGACTTGTTTTGTATTATCCAAATTCTGTTTTGTATATCTTTCTTCTTCCATACTTCTGCCTAATATTACATATCTATTATAGCATGCCCAGCAAATCAGCAAACCCCTGCATAAAAAAATCCAGCTCTACGCTGGACTTTTTCTAAATATATTTTTTTAGCGAATTCTCATCTGATTTAGTGTGACATCTCCCTCCATACCATCATAATACTCTACATGATAATTATTTGCATCAATACTCTTTACCTCAGCGTCATAAAACGCAGTCCCAATCCACTCTGCAATTACCATTGTTCCAACATTTATACTAGCAGATCCTGGGGTAGTATCAATCACAAGTTCTGAAATACTAGCGCACATCTCGTCCCCATCATCAAATGCCACATGTAAACCACCATCACAAACACTGTCAATTAAACCAGGGTACCATGTACTATCTGACCATTCAGCATAAACTCTATTTCCAATAAAAAATCCGTCAAGAATAATCGGCTCTGTGATATTTAATTCTGTGGAAGTAGTTTCCAAAACAGGTGTAATCACTTCACGAGGAGTCACTGTAAAAGAAATCGAAGCCAATTCAACTCCATTTTCAGTATCACTTGAATAAATTCTAAAATCATATTCGCCAGGAAGATCAGGTGCAGTAAAAGAAAAACTTCCATCTTTCATTTCTAAATATTCATAATCCGTATCTACTGCATCTCCTATTTCCTCGGATCCATGCGCTGTTTCTGATGGCACAAGACCAAGCCACGCATCATCAGCTATTTCTTCGGCTATACTATAAGTCACCAAAATCTCTTCACCAGACACTACACTAGTTTTGTCTGTCGACATAAAACTTTTTTGTACCGAAACTTCTTCTTCACCACCAAATAAATTGCACCCAGCCCCAACAAAGAGGATGGAAAATATTGCCAAACTTCCAAATAAAATATTTTTTTTCATAGAATAGATTAGCACCTATAGATAAATTAAGAAATTTAGTATATCAAACAACAAATTTTATGACAATAAGGGACACAGGTATGGATTGACTTATTTTAGATTTTAATGTAAAATACGCTTGTTTATTATGGAGAGGTGCCTGAGTGGCCGAAAGGGGCACACTGCTAATGTGTTGTCTGGGTAAAACCGGACCGAGGGTTCGAATCCCTCCCTCTCCGCCTTCGCCCGCCGAAGCGGGCTACGGCGGACGCAGTCCGCCAAGTAGAACGCGAAGGAGGGTAGAACAAATTTTTATGTACTATGTTTATATATTAAAGTGTTCAGATGATAAAATTTATATAGGCTGTACACATAATCTGAAAAATCGCCTAAAGAGGCACACGACAAAACAAGTTTTGTACACCTCACAAAGATTGCCGGTATTATTAAAATTTTACTGTTGTGTACCAAATAAGTATATTGCCTATAATTTTGAACGATATCTAAAATCTGGTTCTGGTAGAGCCTTTATAAAAAAACATTTAATTTGAATGGAAGGGTGGCAGAGTGGTCGAATGCGACAGTCTTGAAAACTGTTGAGCCCGAAAGGGTTCCGAGGGTTCGAATCCCTCCCCTTCCGCAGAAAAATCCATCAAAATATGATGGATTTTTAAATAACTCACGTGCTTCTGTGATCTTGTGTTAAAATGATTTTATCCTCTAGCCACAGTAAAACCAGCAACTTCAAAAGCTCCTGCATCCTTCAAAATCTTAGCACACTCACCTATCGTACTCCCTGTGGTATACACGTCATCAA
>JAHJGG010000025.1 GCA_018824545.1 Patescibacteria group bacterium
ATTAGCTTGTTAATCATTATTGGATTATTATTTCTTGTTCTATGGCATTCAAAAAAAACAAAATATATTTGTCTAAAATGTGAAAAAACTTTTGAGATTTCTTTTTTTACTGATTTAATAGGTCCACATTGGTTTACATTTTTTGGAGGTTATAAGTATCTTAAGTGTCCAAATTGCAAACAAAAAATAAAAGCAAAGGAAATCAAAAACTAATATATTTCTGTGTTTAATTAAAAAACTCTGAGATTTTCCCTTCGGAACGTTGCATTAAATTTCAGCCCTTCGGGGAATATAACAAGGATTATGAGGTTGCGAAGTCTTGCGGACCTTTCCACTCAAATTTTGCTCCGTTTCGCTTCGCAAAACTTCGTATATCCCTAACGTTATGTGAAATTAAATACAATCTGACATGAATAAAAAAACAATCGGCATTGTTGCAATTATCTTACTAGTAGCTGCAATCGTTGGTGTCTTTTATTGGTGGGTAATCAGAGATACTAATGACTATGAATATTTCCCGCCACAGCCAACACAGCAAGAGCGGGAAGATGCAAAAAAATTACCAAAAGACCAATGTCCATGTTGGGATGGCATAAATAATGTTTGTCTACCTCAAGCCGATTGTATTTAACATCACATAATACAGTATATCTGGATACGGTCTGGCTAACGGCCGCGGGCTTCGCCCGTGTCAGCCGCTGTTCTGCTCGCAAAGCTCGCGCCACATCGTATAACCCGCGGCCGTTGTACGCAATCAGGCTTCAGATTATTAAGAGGCAAAGAATTACATATACCAAAACAATAATTGAGTCTATGACTAAACCTAAAGAAAATAAAAATTTTGCACTAAGTGAGTTTTTATACTGTGACAAGCTTACAATTTCTATAACCATAATTGGTACAGTTACAATATTTGCTTTGATTTTTGAGTATGGTTTTCCTGTTTATCTAATTTACATATTTATGTTCTCCATGATGGCGCTATCTCTCTATCGTTATATCCTTTTCATAGAATCAAAGGATATCAAGTCGAGAAAAACGAAAGAGGGTGTAATGGTAGAAATGAGAGACAAGAAATGGCTAGAACCAAAGAAGTATTTCCGAAAAGTAGGCATTTTTCTGTTAACTTACTATTGTTTAGTTGGTATATTTTATTGGTTTAGTCGAAGATGGGCGATTACTCAATTATTGATTTTCCTTGGATTTATTGGATGGGGATGGTTGATTAAGAGAGGAATTATTAACAAGAAATAATCTGAAGCCTGACTTCTTCGGATTTTCTCAAAATCCTTGACCACGCTGCGCTCTTCGGGGCGTATAACACAGCGTATACGCTGAAACGTTATCTGACATATTCGACAGCAATTTAAAACTGCTTTTTTTATATGACTAAAGAAAATTTAGACGCTGTCTACCCCAATTTAATTGAAGAAACCCCAGAGATTAAAGTTATTGGCAGCGTACCAGATGACGCTGTTAAAATCCTAAAAGCTGTGGCTATTTCTCAAATAGGAGCCGTACACTCTCATTTTGCGGGGCACGGAATGAAATCGCTTCAACAGCTGGTACCGGTGACTATAAAAGTATTTCTATTTGGTAATGACAGTTATAGAAGTCCCCAAAATGCTCACTTTGTAAACAACCTAAATACTTGGAGGCACAACTATATCTCAAGAACAGCTGAAGGGAGTGGGTTATTGGTAAATGCTGCAGTTTTGCTGGAGTTGCCAGGTAGTTATCATGTTGTTGTCGATCATGAGATAAGGCATCTCTATGTTGACCAAGTTGTTGGAAGAGAAGTATTAGCATCATCGTTTCCTTTGAGAGAGGGTTGTATGGGGTTGTGTATTGATTCGACAGAAAGACTTAAGGCAATTCTTGAGAGAGGAGATGATGGTTTATATTTGCCATTATCAATAACAAATTGGGATAGACAGCTCGATAAAGAGGAACACACCAGAAGATGTTTTATTGATAATCCTTGGTATTTAAGTATGTTCAGTTTTTTCCATGATTTCATTGGTATCAAACGGGATGGATTGGCAAGATTAATACAGGTGTTTCCAACTGTGGCAGCTCTTTGTGGCAACCTAGAATTAGCTTGGAAAAAAACTTATTCTGACCGCCCGACTCTTAAGTCTTTACAAGAGGAATGGGTGGCAGAAGAAGGCTTGTCAAGATTTAGGATTAATGAATAAAATTGCTGTCAAATACACTTCGACCCACCTTGCCGCTTTGCATTTGCACTCGTGCCTCGTTCAGGTCAGATAACACAGTATATGCGGTTCAGGCCTTGCAGGCTCTCACCCATATTCCGCTACAACTTTGAAAATGTTAAAATATGGATAGTTCGGAGCATCGCGTATACCGAAACGTTAGCCAAAATGCCGCTCGCTTTGCTTGCGGCTTTTATTTTTAATTTGAGATGTATTTTGGCTAACGGCCGCGGGCTTCGCCCGTGTCAGCCGCTGTTCTGCTCGTAAAGCTCGCGCCACATCGTATAACCCGCGGCCGTTATATGAAATTACGATTTTTTACTAAATTTATGTTAACAGCCAAAAAACAAATATTGCTAATTCCTGTTTTTGCTACTCTTGCCTCCATATTAAGCTTGAATTACCAAAACAGGATAAGTTCTGAAGGTTTCTTTTCTCTTTATCAGGGTCCCACATACACTGGAAGAGGTTGGCCATGCTTGTACGTTAGAATATATGAAAGTGGTGAAACTAGTCTCAGCTTTAATCTTCTTGTATTAACATCTGTTTTTTGGGTTGTCATTGGGGCGATATTTTCTTTGATTATTAAAGGTTTAGTATATCTAATATCCAAAGTAAGAAATCGTAACATCACATAACACTGTATATCTGGCTCGGGTCTTGCAGACCCTCGGCCCAGATTGCCACGCTTTTTAGGATACAATTGTAAAAGCATGCCAACATCAGATATACAGAAACGTTATGTGAAATTCACTACGCCCCACCCCTTTCGATATTTTTATAAATGATTTAAAATAACAGTGATTGTTATGACTAAAAAATTCAATATTCAAGTTCCAAAAGAACATTATTTTGGGAAATATGATGATGTGACAAGATTTATCTCATATTTTTATCAAATAGATATAGTTAGAAAATTAAAACCCAATAATGTTCTTGAAATTGGTATTGGAAATAAAGCTACTACCAATTACCTTAAACAAAATGGAATAAAAATTGACACTTGCGATTTTGATAAAGAACTTGAACCAGATTATATTGCGGACATTAGAGATTTGCCTTTCGAAGATAAATCTTATGATACTGTATTAGCTTGCGAAATTCTTGAACATATTCCTTGGAAAGAAGTAGATAAAGCATTAAGTGAACTTCATAGAATTTCAAAAAAATATGTTGTTATTTCCACACCTTACTCATCAGCAGGATTCGAATTACTTTTCAAATTCCCATTAATTGGTAGATTTTTAAAAAGACCTTTTTTGAATTTATTTTTTAGTATCCCTTATTTTTTTATGGGAATTAAGTTTTCAGGCGAACATTATTGGGAAATGGGAAGAAAAAATTATCCAAAAAGAAAAATAAGATCTGCATTTGGGAAGTATTTCAAAATAATAAAAGAGGTTAGACCTATTTTAAATCATTATCATCATTTTTTTATACTTGAGAAAAAATAGGGTGGGGCTTCGTGAACTCTTCGGAAAATGAAACATTTTCCTTGCCACGCTGCGTTCTCACCTTGTTCGGGTCACTTAACAAGGGATAGACGGTTCGCTCGTTGCACTTCGCTCTCCCATATTCCGCTACAACAATTTATAGTAGAATAAGGATGTAGCGGAACATCGCATATACCGAAGCGTTAGCCAAAATGCCGCTCGCTTTGCTCGCGGCTTTTTTAACGTTAGATGAAATACTGTCCATTTTTTAAATAAATAGGGATAATTTTAGAGAATATTTTTCACTATGAAACTCACCCAAAATAACTTCGAGAAAGTATCATCCTTCATCAAAACCAACGCCCGAGATTTAGACAAACAACTCTACGCTTTTTATTTTGAAGGTGATTCGGCAGACAAGGTGTTTACAGAACTTGCTAATTACCAAAATGATGACGGAGGATTTGGTCGTGGTATTGAACCTGATTTTGTAACCAGTTCTTCTTCAGTAATTGCAACTACCATAGCCATTCAATATATGGAGAAACTCGAAACTACTGAAACAAATGAAACGCTTAAAAATACCATAGACTATTTTGTCAACAGTTTCTCAGAGGAACACCAAAAGTGGAGCCCTGTCCCAATCGATGTTAACAACTCACCGCATGCTCCTTGGTGGCACATTGACGAAAAATCCGGCATGTGTGTAATAGACCAAAGCTGGGAAAACCCAACCGTTGAAATCCTCGGGTATCTGCATAAATATCCAAATTCTTTTCCTGCTTTGAAGCTGGAAGAACTCACTCGAAGGGCGGTTGAAGGACTCCAAAGTGATGAGGATATACCGGAACATAGTTTATATTGTTACCAAATTTTCTATACCAGTCTCAGTGAGCAACTGAAAGCTCAGATTAAACCCAGGCTTTTTGAGCGTATCAAAGCTATAGTGAATACCAATGTGGATGAGTGGCGAGAAAAGTATGTTCCTAAACCCTTAAACTTTGTTGATGGCCCTGAATCTCCGTTCTACAATTTGTTACGTGATTCAGTTCATCAAAATCTCGATTTTCTCATCGAAACTATTGATGCTAATGAAGCTTGGTTTCCTACCTGGAGTTGGGGACAGTACGAAAAGGAATGGGTGAAAGCGAGAATCGAGTGGGCTGGAAAAATAGCTGTTGAAAATCTTGTAGTCCTAAAAAAATTCTCTAAAATTAACAATCAATAAAAAATGGACAGTACATCATATAACACTGAGTATTTGGTTCCGATATGCTCCACCCAAATTGCTATCGCAACTTTCGGATACGCAGAAACGTTAGGCGAAATAATTTTTGAGAATTTAGAACGTTAAGAGTAATTTTATATTTCTTTTCTCGATTCACTTAATACGCATTTAATTATGGAAAAAAACAATAGTTTAACAACGAAACGAGAGCAACCGAAAATTTTGTTAACAGGTGCATATGCTGCCGGGATAGGATCAGCAATCCGAAATATTTTCCAAAAGAAGAGATGGTCTGTTATTGCTCTCTATGATAGTAGTGATGAGCTGCAATTAACTGCTATGAGGAAAGACACTTATTCGACCAAGATAGCGATTGATTTGATGGATACCAAAAGCATCAATTCAATGATCAAACAGCTTCCACCCTGTATAGATGCCTTTGTTCATGCCGCTATGTTTTTCAAGATGGAAGCTGGTTTTACTAAATCAATTTGGACAAATACATTTCAAACGAATGTAATTGCCGCAGCTCAAATTGTTGAGAGTTTACGAACCCATTTGCATAATGGAAGTTCTATTGTTGCCATCTCAAGTACAGAAGCTTTTTCGGGATCTTTTGGATCACCCGCCTATAGCGCTTCACGGGCTGCAATACATAATCTCGTACAATCTTGGGCAAATAAATTAGGTGTTCAGGGTATTCGGGCTAACGCTATAGCGGCTGGATGGATAGGTGGTGTTATGGATACAGATGAAGTTTTTAATAGATCTCGCAAAATTACACCGCTTGGTCGGCTAGGGTTGCCGGAAGAAGTAGCAAATACCGTCTTATTTCTTTGCTCTGACAAATCAAGTTATATTAACGGGTCAGTGGTCACTGTTGATGGAGGCTATACTAGTGCTGATGATGTTTCTAAATATGAGTATCAGGAATATTTAGCGGCTACGGATTTTCTTTTCTTTACATCCGAGTTTATCACCGGTAGGGCAAATAAAAATGACGAAATTTGGGCACCGTCAATATTATTCGAAGGCGAATGGGATGGTGATGAACCCATCATATTTCAAAGAGACCAACTTGCAGCAGCAAAACGAGGTGCTCAAATTAATCGAGTCTTTGTTATTCCCCCAAGACTTAAAAAAATATTTAATAAGAATCATCCAGTGGTACAGTTTCACCATAAACACCCTAATATCCATGGTTATCAGATAGACCGTAATGATCTTGAAAAACTTGATCCCGAGTTGCTCAAAAAACTTGGTGATGGTTGGACAGCACTAAATAATGAGATATTAATCTTTGATAACCCTGGTAACACTGGGCCAAGAGGAACTCTAGTAACTGGCGTTGCAAAAATAGCTGCACTAAGAGGGTATTTTGAAAAACTCTTAAAATTAGCTTCTCCTTTATAGAAATGGACTATACAGTATTTGGATCTGAGAATAACCGAAAAGAAAAAAAAGGAGTTTGGTGGAAATTCTTAAAAATTACATCGCCTAACACGGCATATCAGGCTCTCCGTTCGACTCGTTTCACTCGCTCAGGATCAACCCAAATTGGCCAATTTTGATGGAATATTGTAGAATTGCCACCATCAGGTATACCGAAACGTTAAGCGAAATTTAAGAAAAATTAGCTAATAAAACATGATTAAAAAGAATACAAAAGCGATTTTCCTTGATGGTGACTATAAAGGTGAATATGACTGGAAAGGTGGAATACCTTTATCTAAAGGAGAGGTTATGGTCGTAACAATCAATGGAAAATCTTTAGAGTACAAATTGACCAAAAAAGAAATCACTTGTGACGCTGAAGGCGAAGATCAAATTGTAGATGTTTTATATACTTTTAATTTGGAATAATTTTTCTTAACCCACGTACAATAGCGTATATACGACATTAAAACGATCGCATAACCCGCGGCCGTTATGTGAAATAATTTGACAATAATTAATATCTCAAAAGGCATTTATTATGGATATAAAAGACTTTACTGAAAAATCACGAAATTATCTGTCCAGATTTTTTTCTCAGTCATCTCACAATCTTCATGATCAAAATATGTTTGGCGTTATTGAGGAGCCCATTAAATTGAATGGTGTCAGCTATTTGCCTTTTTTCTTCAAGCCCCTGACAGGTTATGAGCCGAATCAAAAAGACGAAACACCTGTTCTCTATACTTTCTTTATCCTTGTCCCCCCAAAAAATCTAAAGGAAAATTTTCTTCATGAACTTACCAAAAAAAATTCTGGGGAGGCGCACAACGAAAACGTTATTGGTCAATACTATCTTCCTGTAGCTCCGGGACGTAATGATTTTGAGGAACTTATTAACGAGTTAACCAATTTATTGGAATTGAATCTTTTTCAAGGCAAGGGGTATAAATTTTCATTTCACCTTGTTTGTCCTACGGCAGATTATAATTTTGCTTTGATTTTTGTCGAAACAAATTCTGTACTAAAACTAGGGGAACAATACGTAGGTAAAGTACCTTTTGATATTTAAACAAGGTTTGTCATCAAATTACATCACATAACACGGTATATGGGGCTACACTAATATTACGCCTATATCCCGAAAGAATAGGTTCGGGACATCGCATATACCGAAACGTTAGATGAAATTCTGATTTTCTGCATTAAGAGCATAGGTAGAAGAAAAGTATGGATTTGAAAAAATTCATCAAGCCAAATAGAGAGAAAGTTGTTTTATTATTATGCATAGTTCCACTGGCATTTTTCTGGCATTCATTTTGGGCGCCTTGGCTTTAAGTGCAGCATTTGCTGATTATCCGACTACAGCTTTCTGGAAGATTTCAGCCCTAGTGATTACTATTTTTTTCCCAACAAATTCTTCCAGTGCTTTGTCTACCGAGATAACTACGTTTCTTAGAAGATTCGGAATTATTGGATATTTAGTTTTTCATTTGACCTACTGGTATTTGTTGTCCTGCCTGATAATAACCCTGCGTCAATTAGTAAGGAAAAAAGGATTTCAAAATTGAACTAAGGACAGTCCTTGGTTTCGTTGGCATAACAGCCTAGGCGCACTTTTGTGATCTAGGTGTTGTATTTGCAAATGGCAACCCGGATTGTTAAAATAGCTTTTCAAAGGACGGTTCTTCAATTAATTATATTGCTTCGCCCGCTTCCAATAATCTGGTAAAATTGTACTGTTCGCTCGTTCCACAATGTCATATATACTGAGACGTTATCGGAAATTTCATTTTCTCAATAATTATGAATAACAAAGCTTTAAAAATTCTATTTATCTTCAACGGGATTTTTGTTTTTGCAGGTAGTTTACTTGGCCCTCTCTATGCAGTCTTTATTGGAACTATAGATAAAGATGTTTTTTCCGTTAGCTTATCATGGTCTGTTTTCTTGGTTTCAACCACTATCTTTATGTTATTCGTCAGAAAATATGGCGATTTAGTCAAAGAGAAGGAATATCTTCTTATGGCTGGTTATTTATTCCGAGCTTTAGTTTGGTTTACCTTCCCTTATATCACCACTCTGCGTGTTCTAATTTTACTGCAGGTATTTTTAGGTTTAGGGGAGGCCCTTGGAACTCCCGCCCATGATGCCATATTTGCCGAACATCTTGATAAAAACAGACATATCGAAGAATATGCTGACTGGAAACTTATTGCCAATCTGTGTGGAGCAGGCGCTGTTTTACTGGGAGGCCTTA
>JAHJGG010000026.1 GCA_018824545.1 Patescibacteria group bacterium
AGAAAGTCTTTTGGTAAATCATTGTTCGAATTCACCTTTCCGATGCAGAGCATCGGGGAATTAAACCAATTTAATTCACTTGTGTCAGTCTAAATCCATTCTTGTCAGTGTAATCAATGATTAAAATCCTATATCAAACATCCACCTCTTCACCTTCCTCAGGCACAAAAGTTTCAATTTTTAGATCGTCCCTCAATCGGTGTGCAAGCTCTGTTAATGGATGTAGTTCCCCATGCACGCAATATACTTTTTTTGGCAATGAGCTAGCCCCACCTACCCAGCTAATCAATTTTTTTTGATCACCATGCGCTGATAATGCTCCGATAGCCTTTATAGCACATCTCACTTTTACTTTCTCACCAAAAACTTTTACTTGACGCGCACCTTCATATAATCTTCGACCAAGAGTACCTTCTGCCTGATAACCCACAATAATTAGAGTAGAATTTGGATCAGACAAATAACGGAGAGCATGATGCAAAATTCTACAACCATTCATCATGCCTGATCCTGCAATTATTATCTTTGTCCCATGAATATTATTAATTGCTTTGGATTCTTCTCTTGTAAGAGTAAATTTGAGTCGAGGAAAATCAAAAAAATCATCTCCCATCTCACTTAACTCTTTTGCTTCAGCATCATAATATTTTGGATATTTTTTATAAACTTCTGTAGCCCTGATAGCAAGTGGACTATCCAAAAAAATAGGAACATTTGGAAGTGTTTCGTCGTGCTCACTAAGTAGATTTAATTCGTACAACAACTCTTGTGTTCGCTCTAGAGAAAATGCTGGAATCATAATTGTACCACCACGTTTTACACCGTTTTTTATTAATTCCAAAATTATACTGCGTCTAATGTCAACATCTTCATGAATTCTGTCACCATACGTAGACTCACACAGCAAAACATCAGCATCGCCTAATTGCTGAGTGTCCCTTAAGATCGGCACATCCTCGTTACCAATATCTCCAGAAAAAACAATAGTCTTACCTTCTGCTTTTACCTCGATAAATGAAGAACCAAAAATATGTCCGGCATCTTTCCAAATTGCGCTTACTCCACCACCCAGATCAATCTCCTTATTATATTCAATCCCCTGACACATTGATACTGCATCACTAATATCTCCCTCATCATACAAAATTTCTCTTCCAAACTTATGATTATCATAATTCATTATTGAATAAGCATCATCCCAAATCAATTTTGCAAATTGACAAGTTGCTTTGGTGGCATATATTGGCCCTGTAAAACCGTCTTTGATCAACTTTGGAATCCTACCAACATGATCTAGGTGTCCATGTGTAACCAAAAGGGCATCGATACTTTTTGGATCAAAAAGAAAATTATCATGATTTTTCTTTTCATTAAAATTGGACCCCTGAAACATACCGCAATCAACCAGAATATTTTTATCCTTGGTTTTGAGTAAATGACAAGAACCGGTCACCCCTTTGTCTGCACCACAAAATTTTATCTGCATAAAATCAAAGATTGAAAGATTATAAGATTAAATAATTATTTAACAAACAATAATCTTTTAATCTTCCAATCTTTTGTGTTCATTATATCACCTACAACCCAACTATACAAAACCAATCAATTTTGATATAATAAATCAAGTATTTTATTGTACTTATGCGTAAAAATATCGACAACATAGAGATAAAAGAACCACCTTTGGAAGAATTGAAGAAAAAACGCTCTTGCCTCAAACGCAGTTGCTCTACTGGGTGTGGATGTTTAATTATGGTCATAATTATTTTTATTTTACTTTTAAAATTTGTAGCAGTACCACGTCCAAAGGAATTAAAAGCACTCCCAGAAAACTTCCCCCAAATAATTCCAATATATGACGAAGAAAATATAGAATACATCACGTTTTTATCAGGTAAACAACGAAATAGAATATTTGAGCTAGCAGGATATATTCCAAAAGTAGTATTGGTGCCAATTTTCATATATGCAGAAGATTATGCACCAACAGAAATAAAACAAACATTAGGAGAATTGCGAGACAAAAGTGATTGGCAAAAATTCACCCACCTAATGAGCGAACCAATCACTGAACAAAAAGATACCTTTGAAATTGAATGGACAGATTTACCAGCTGATCCGGAATTCATCCAAGAATTTTATTTATCAGAATTCAAAAAAGGATCATTTGATATTGACGTTGCAACAGAAAGTAAAACCTTACGCCAAATAATTTTTTTCAAAGGCAATATTGAGGGAGTTCTATATATAAAAGATGACCCAGCACAAAAAGGTACAGACATAACAAATCTCACAATATCACTACCGCTCTAATAATTTTCAATTTTAAATAAAAAAATATGGCAATAAAGACTCTAAAACAAAAAGATCTTTCATGGACCAACATAGACGAAGTGGACGATGAGGCCTTATCATTTTTAAAGAAAAATTATAATTTTCACCAATTAGACTTTGAGGATCTTGAAGGAGAAAGCCAAACTCCAAAAATTGATAGTTACAACAATTATCTTTTTATTGTATTACAATTTCCACATTGGAAACCAGATACACAAACTGTGATATCCCAAGAAATTGACGTCTTCATTGGAGATGGATACCTTATAACTGTTCAACACAATCGTTCAAAAGAAATGAAAAACTTCTTTTATCGTTGTATGAAAAATAAAATGATAAAAAAAGATTGGATGAGTGGTAGCTCTGGTTTCTTGCTTTACAAACTAATAGAGGCATTATTCCACAATACACAACCAATGCTAAATAGCATGGGAAAACAGTTGTATGAAATAGAAGAAAAAATATTTTCAGAAGACCACGATCCTAGCGTTGTAAAAAAACTGGGTGTTCACCGAAGAAATGTTTTGCACTTTAGAAGAATCTTAGATCCACAGAGATATTTGGTTTCAACATTGGCTCACACCAGGCGTGATTTCTTGGACGAATCTCTAAGTCTGTATTTTGATGATATTACCGATTACTTGAACAAGCTCTGGTCAATTGTAAATACTTATCGTGATACTGTAGACGGACTTCATGTAACAGTAGAATCATTGATAAACCACCGAACCAACAAAGTCATTAGTGCACTTACTGTAATTTCTGTTTCTCTGTTACCATTAACCCTACTCTCTGGTATCTATGGAATGAATATCACCGGTCTCCCCCACGCAGAAAATCCTTTTTTGGTCTGGATGATGTTTCTTGGGCTCTTGGTTTTTATCCTATTTGTAATTTTTATTATGAAGAAAAAGAAATGGCTCTAGACCCATATCCCGTACCACATGATCAAACGCATCCTTAATTCACAAACAAATAGCATTACTGGCGCCGCTCTAATTCTAGGAGCTGCGTCTTTTGTCAGTCGGCTGATTGGATTATTGCGGGATAGAGTGTTTGTACATCAATTTGGTGCGGGTGATACTTTGGATGTTTATTATGCTGCCTTTCGTGTTCCTGATTTTGTTTTTAATCTTGTAATCGTTGGTGCCCTGTCAGTGGGTTTCATCCCAGTCTTTACCAAGCTATTATTAATAAAAAAAGAAAGGGCATGGCACCTGACTAATAATATTGTGAATATTTTGGGAATAATATTAATTATTATTTCTTTGATCCTCTTTATTTTGGCTCCTCATTTCATGCGTTTCTTGGTACCTGGATTTGATCCTGAAAAAATAAAATCTGTTATAGATCTTACTCGAATAATGCTACTCAGCCCAATTCTACTCGGCCTTAGCAGTGTAGTCAGTGCTGCACTCCAGTCATTAAAGTCATTTTTTATATATGCACTAACACCAATAATGTACAATATTGGCATTATTATTGGAGCTTTGTTATTTGTACCTCTATGGGGTATAAATGGACTTGCTTATGGAGTAGTACTGGGAGCAGTATTGCATCTAGCTATTCAGATACCGACACTTGTGCACCACGGTTTCAAATACCAACCCATACTACAATGGAAAGATAACAATGTTTTGGAAATAGGACGACTACTCATACCACGCACCATGGGTTTGGCTGTAGGACAATTAAATTTCTTAGTCATTACTATTCTTGCCTCTACTCTTACTGTGGGTAGTCTTACTATTTTTAATTTGGCGAATAATTTACAATACTTTCCTATTGGTATCATAGGTTTTTCTTTTGCTGTTGCCGCCTTCCCCACTCTTTCAAAATTTGTTGTCGAGAGAAAGCAAGATGAATTAATTAATCATTTATCAAAAACAATTAGGCAAATTTTATTTTTTATTATTCCAGCAACTCTAGTATTTTTACTTTTGCGCGCTCAAATTGTAAGAATAGTGCTAGGTAGTGG
>JAHJGG010000004.1 GCA_018824545.1 Patescibacteria group bacterium
ACACAATAATTTTGGTTACTCATGAAAAATATACTGCTGAGCATGCCAAGCGGATAATTAAAGTGAAGGACGGTTTGATTGAAGATGATAGGGCAGTAGAAAAGAGGCAGTGGGCCAAGGAGAATGGTGAGCTTACTAAGTAGAAAGTTTGAAAGTTTATAAAGTTCATAAAGTTAGAGGATTATGAAATTTAATAAATTTGAAGAAATTTTAGCTTGGCAAAAGGCAGGTCAATTATCCGTAGAGATATACAAAATATTTCAAGACAATAAGGATTTTTCTTTTAGAGACCAGATCAGAAGAGCGGTTATATCAATAATGAATAATATAGCAGAAGGGTTTGAACGTAAATCAAACAAGGAGTTTGCACATTTTTTATTTATAGCGAAAGGTTCTTGTGGAGAAGTAAGGTCAATGCTATATATTGGTTTGAAATTAGAATATATTTCAGAAGAACAATTTAAAAGTTTGCATTTCAGATCAGTGGAAATATCAAAGATGTTGTCAGGACTCATAAAAACTTTATAAACTTTTAACTTTATAAACTTTATACTAATCTCATGAACCTCGCCGAAAGCATCCAAAATTCATGGAAAATCCTAACCCGCAGTAAAATGCGGTCGTTTTTGACAATGCTTGGTATTATTATTGGCGTTATGGCAGTAATTATTGTGATGTCAGTAGGAGCTGGAGCACAGAGTTTGATTTTGAATCAGATAAAAAGTGTAGGATCAAATTTAGTGGGTGTAATGCCGGGTGCTGCAGAAGAAGATGGTCCACCTGCATCTGTTTTGGGTATAGTTGTTACTACTTTAAAGTATGAAGATGGAGAAGCAATTCTAAAAGACGGATGTGATTGTATAGAAGCATTGACCATGTATGTAAATGGAAATGAGACAATAAATGTTGAAGATCAGGTTGTAAACACCACGTTTACTGGGACTACAGCTGGCTATCTGGATGTAGAGGATACTAATGTAGAAACTGGTAGATTTTTTACTGAAGAGGAAGAAAAGGGAGTCTCTAGGGTGGTGGTTTTGGGTACAGAGGTAAGAGATGATTTATTTGGTGACCAAAATCCTATAGGTAAAAAGATAAGAATTAAAAAAACAAGCTTTACTGTGATTGGTGTAATGAAAAAGAGGGGTATAAGTGGTTTTCAAAATCAGGATGATCAGGTTTTCGTTCCTATAAGTACAGCTCAAAAGTTATTATTGGGAATTGATCACGTGAGTATGATTCGGGCAAAAGTTGATAGTGCTGAAAATGTTGATAAAGCGCTTGAGAGTATGAAAAATATTTTGCGAGATCGGCATAATATTGCTTATGGGGAGGCAGATGATTTTACAGCCAGATCAATGGCCCAAGGACTGGAGGTTTTGTCTTCTGTAACAGACGCTCTCAAGTTTTTTTTGGTAGCGATTTCTGCTATCGCACTTGTGGTTGGTGGATTTGGTATTATGAATATCATGCTAGCCAATGTTCAGGAACGTACACGTGAGATAGGGCTTAGAAAAGCTGTCGGTGCAAAGCGAAATGATATAACACTGCAATTTTTGATTGAGGCTGTAGTTATCACATTTGTTGGCGGGGCAATTGGTATTATATTGGGAATTTTAATTTCTATTCTAGTAGCAGTTGTGGCTCAATATTTGGGTTATGATTGGGATCTAGTAATTACTTTTGGATCAATTTTACTTGGTACTGTTGTCTCAATTGGGATTGGTTTAATTTTTGGGATTATTCCGGCGAGACGTGCTTCAAAGTTGAATGCGATTGATGCGTTGAGGTATGAGTAGAAAAGAGTAGAAACTTTATAATTTATAACTTTACAAACTTGATGAACTCCCTTGATCGTCTACAACTATCCTATACATCACTAATACGTCAAAAATTACGTACTGTTTTGACTATTATTGCGCTCGGAATTGGTATTGCATCAGTAGTAATTATTTTGTCAGCTGGAAATGGATTGGAAAGTATGATTGTGGGTGAGCTCGATGTTTACAGTCCAAATTCACTAAATATTGAAGTGAGAATACCAGGCAAAGGTGAAACTGGTAGTGCAACAGGTTTTGCTAGTGGTATTACTATTACAACTCTCAAAAATACTGACACAGAGGCAATAGGTAGATTGCCAAATGTTGATGCAATTTATGATTATGTAACTGGGCAGGAGGTAATTAAATATCAAGGAGAAAATAAAACTGTAATCTTATTTGGATATGGGGCAGATGCAGTCAAAGTGGAGAAACTCGATATTGCTGAAGGAAGGTTTTATGACAAGTCAGAAGAAGATTCTTTGTCTCAAGTTTTGGTTTTGGGTCATGCAGTAAAAAAAGATCTTTTTGGTGAAGACAGTGCAGTTGGAAAAAATGTTTACATGCGAGGCAAGTCATTCAAAGTTGTGGGAGTAATGGTTGAACGTGGTGCAACATTTGGATTTGATTACGACGCCTTGGTTTATATTCCCACCAAGACTTTGCAAAAGAGACTAATGGGTACAGACTTTGTGATGGGAATAATGGCTAGAGTGACTGATATTGAAAAAATTGATCAGACCAAGGCAGAGGTAGAATATTTACTAAGAGATAGACACAATATTAATGATCCTGAACAAGATGATTTTCAGGTTACGACAATGGATGAAATAAGAGAAATGATGGATACAATTGTTGGTGGAATAACTCTACTTCTTGTGGCACTTGTCTGCATTTCTCTTATTGTTGGTGGAGTAGGGATTACCAATATTATGTATGTGACTGTGGCTGAGAGAACATTTGAAATAGGTTTGAGAAAAGCAGTAGGTGCGACTGGAAAAGATATATTATGGCAGTTTTTGGCAGAAGCAATGATACTTACTTTTTTTGGTGGCGTAGTTGGGGTAATATTGGGTGTGATAATTTCTTTCGGTGTATATTATGGGGCGGTAAGTTATGGTCTAAACTGGAGTTTTTCCATTTCTATTTTTTCTATCATATTATCTCTTGGGTTTTCTACTTTTGTTGGATTATTTTTTGGAATTTATCCAGCGAAGAAAGCAGCTGGGTTGGATCCAATTGAGGCGCTTAGGAAGGAGTAAGGCGTAAGAAGTAAGATGTAAGGAGTAAGAGCTACGAATAACAAAATTAGCAAAATTATTTTTTAAAATTCACTGATGATGAATAAAAAAAATTGGGCCGTTTTATATAAAGAGGTTTGACTAAAAGGCAAAAATGTGAAAAGATTAAGTGTCAAAATACATGGTAAAGTTCAAGGAGTTTTTTTTCGTGTAAAAATACAAGAAAAGGCCAATAGTTTGGGTTTGGTTGGCTGGGTTAGAAATGCTGAAGATGGAACTGTTGAATTATTAGCAGAAGGAAAAAGTGGTGATTTGATGAAACTATTAGAGTTTTGTAAAGATGGGCCAGAACATGCTTTGGTTGAAAAGGTTGAAGATAGTTGGAAAGAGATTAATATATTAAGTTTTGAGGGGTTTGAGATTAACTACACGTAACACATAACACGTATCACGTAACAATTTGATATGTGGTACGTGATATGTGATACGTGAAATATGATCACCGACTACCAACGCTACAGATTATACGAAATACTACCAGGACTCACTATCTGGTTGTCTTTGATTTTGGGAATTATTTTGTCATTTGTAAGACCACTCTGGATGATTTATTTTATAATTTTATTTGATATTTATTGGGTTTTGAAGGTTGTGAATTATATTTTTTATCTTACTCTTTCGTGGAATCGATTTCGTGTGGCTCGTAAGATTGATTGGAAGAATAAATTGGTACATGAGTTGGATAATTGGCAGGACAAGCGACACATGGTATTTTTGACGGTTTACAATGAGGAGTGGGCAGTAGTAAAAAGTGCCATAGCAAGTGTATGTGAGTCAGCCTATGAGTCAGACAAATTTATAATTGTAATTGCTGGAGAAGAGAGAAAAAAAGAACATTGTGAGATGATTTTTGCTAATGTACAAAAGACTTTTTCAAAATGTTTTCAGGATATTGTATTTACACTTCATCCAAAAGATTTGTCAGATGAAATATCTGGTAAGGGTTCAAATTTGAATTACTCCGAGCATCAGATGAAAAAATATATTGATGAGAAAGGATGGAAATATAAAAATATTATTGTTACTGTTTTTGATATTGATACTGTTTGTCATTCACAATACTTTGCATATCTTACTTATCTGTACTGTACTCACCTAAATCCTACTCGTAGCTCATACCAGCCAATTGCGCTCTATAACAACAATATGTGGGAGTCGCAAGCTGTACTTCGAGTGATGGGATTTGGTACTACGTTTTGGATGATGACCTCACTAGCTCGACAAGAAGCTTTGGTTACTTTTTCTTCGCACTCCATGAGTTTCAAGGCTTTGGTAGATGCAGGATATCATGATAAGAGGATTGTTAGTGAGGACTCTCGTATTTTTTATCAATGCTATTTGGCTTATAATGGAGAGTATGAAGTAACGCCAATGTATATTCCAGTATCTATGGACACAGTCCGAGATGATAAGTGGTGGAAGAGCATTGTTAATTTGTATCGCCAACAAAGGCGTTGGGCCTGGGGAGTAGAACATATTCCTTATCTTCTCTGGGAGTTTAGAAAAAAAGGAAAGTTAATTCCATGGTGGAAAAAATTTAAATGGGTATTTATTGAGTGGGAGGGAAAGTGGTCTTGGGCTATGGTGGCGCTTATTATTACTATATTGGGAAGATTACCCCTGTGGCTTGCATCAGAATCGGTTCGTCAGAGTGCATTGTTTTTCAATGCTCCTCATATTTTGGAAGATCTGATGCTCCTTGCTATGTCTGGTCTATTATTGTCAGCCATTCTTAGTATTCCGCTTCTTCCACCTAGACCAGAGTCCCACCCAAAACACAAATATGTTATAATGTTCTTACAGTGGGTTCTCTTACCTATAAATATGATATTTGTGGGTGCTGTTCCTGCTATTGACGCTGTCACACATCTAATGTTCGGCAAGTATCTAGGATTTAATATTTCACAGAAGAAGCGCGGTACATTCAATCAGAATTAATTAAAATCCTAATTAACAAATTTTATACTAATCTACAAATATTCAAATGTTTAGATTTCATTAGTCATATTTTAAATTAGTAGATTCGTATATTCGGATTATACTTAGTCTTATTATCATTATTATCTAGCCTATTTACTATGAATTTATATATAAAAAAGAAAAAAAGAACAAGTACATATTTAATTATTCTTGCACTTATAGTTTTGCTATTGGGAAGTTTTTGGGCATACAAAAAAATGATGGGCTGGAATTTGAGTGAGATTTTATTAAAAAGTATCCAAACTAATTTTGCTACTGGTAAAAATGCAGAAAAGAAAAGTGAAATTATTGGTCTCATTCCTGATTTATTGGGAATTGGACAACCAAAAACATACTTATTACTATTTGAAAATAATACAGAATTACGACCAGGTGGCGGTTTTATAGGTTCTTATGCCGTGGTGAGGGTTTCAAACGGTGAGCCAGAAATTTTGGCAATGGAAGGTACAGAACTGTTGGATCGTAGAACTCCGGATGACTGGAAACCTGTTCCACCTAGACCTATCACAGATCATCTGGGTGTTGATAGGTGGTATTTTCGAGATAGCAACTGGTCACCAGATTTTTCTGTTTCAGCAGAAAAGGCATTGGAGTTTTATGTAGGTGAAGGTGGCACAGCATCAGATCAGATTGACACAGTAGTAGCATTTACACCGACTGTTTTGGAAGGATTACTAGAATTATTGGGTCCGATTACAGTTGAAGATATAGAATTTACATCTGGTAACGTTACTGAAAAATTACAATATGCTACTGGATATGGATATTCTGAAAAAGGCTTGGTATTTTCTGAGCGCAAAGAAATTATGCGATCATTTTTTGATGTAGTTTTGTCAAAAGCAAAACAAAAAGGAATATTTGCAATTGATGATTATATTAATTTGGGTATAAAAATGCTTGATGAAAAACAAATAGTGATTCATTCTTTAGATACAGATACCCAAAAGAAAATTATTGGAATCAATTGGGATGGTGAGATTGATAGTGTGGCAGGGGATTATCTTATATGGGTAGATGCTAATTTGGCAGCACTAAAAACTGATCATGCGATTGAGCGAACATTAAATTATTCTATAAAAAAAAATAGTGCTGATCAGTATGTTGCAAAGGCTACTATGAAGTATGATCATTTGGGTATTTTTGACTGGAGAACTTCTCGTTATAGAACTTATGCTCGTATTTTTGTGCCAGATGGGTCCAAATTTTTGGGTGTAGTTGGATCTATGAAAACTGATCGTAGCATGGAATTAGGTACAGTTGATATTGGTAGAGAACTTGGCAAGCAATGGTTTGGTACTTTTATTTCAATTGAACCCGGAACCAATGGAGAGTTGTCATTTTCATATATTTTGCCAGATTATATTGCTAGTCAGATTGATGAAGGTATGTATACATTATTTGTTCAGAAACAATTAGGAACAATAAATCACGGATTGACGCTTGAGCTAAATTTTGATAATAATATAGCCAGTGCAGAACCATCAGAAGTAGAATCTGAATGGGGAGATGGGGTATATAGACTCGAAACTGATTTGAGAACTGATAAGGAGTTTGAGATTCAAATGTCATCCTGATCCGCCGGCAGGAGGAGAAGGATCTTTGGGAATTGACGCTCGTGGCATTATCAATAGTATCCGAGTAGAATTTGACAACAGTTTTGAAAGATCCCTCGACTTCGTCCTGATGCGAATCAGGACTTCGCTCGGGATGACATAAAATAAACTATGCTAATAAAAAAGGTCGCTATCGACCTAGGTACAACCAACATTCTTGTACATGTCCCCAAAAGGGGCATTGTTATTAATGAACCATCTGTTGTAGCAATTTCCAAGGAAGATGGAAAAGTGCTTGCAGTGGGAGCAGAGGCAAAAGAGATGGTTGGCCGTACACCTGATACCATTGTAGCAGAGCGACCACTAAAGGACGGAGTGATTGCAAGTTATAGGACTACAGAGGCAATGCTTAGATATTTTATAAATAAAGCTTTGGGCGGTGTGCGCTTGTTTCGTCCGGAAGTAATGATTGCGGTTCCAGCTGGAATAACCTCTACAGAACGTAGAGCTGTAATTGATGCAGCTATGACAGCAGGCTCGCGAGCTGCATACATTATCAAAGAACCAATTGTGGCAGCCATAGGTGCTGATATACCTATTGGTAGTGCGTCTGGTAACATGATTTGTGATATTGGAGGAGGTACAGCTGAGATTGCTGTTATATCTTTGGGAGGTATTGTATCATGTGGATCTGTTCGAATTGGTGGGATGAGATTTGATCACTCTATTGCAGAATATATTCGCAGAAAGTATGGACTTGCTATTGGAGAGAGAACATCAGAGCAAGTAAAAATTCAAATTGGTTCTGCTATGTATATGGACAAGCCTTTGACTATGGATGTAAAGGGAAGAGAAATAATTTCTGGATTGCCTCGTACTATTACTGTTTCATCAGATGATACTACAGAGGCATTGCGTGATGATCTGGAAGGTCTAATAGAAGCAATAAAAGCAGTACTTCACGAGACACCACCAGAGTTGTCAGCCGATGTGATGGAAAAGGGAATTGTAATGACCGGTGGATCAAGTTTACTTCGTAATTTGGACGAGCTTATTTCCCAAGCAACTGGTGTTGCTTGTTATGTTGCAGATGAGCCACTTCTCTGTGTTGCAAAAGGTACTGGTGTGGCGCTCGAGAATTTGGAGAGTTATAAGAGGAGTGTGATGTCCACAAGATAATGCCAATAGCCAGGAGCCAATAGTAAATAGTTAGTATGAATACATATAAGGATTTAATTGTTTGGCAAAAGTCTATTGAATTGGTTCTTGAGATCTATAGGATTACATCATTGCTTCCTTCAGAAGAGAAATTTGGATTAGTATCACAGATGAGAAGGTGTTCGGTTTCAATACCATCAAATATTGTAGAAGGTTATGCAAGGAAAAATAGAAGAGAAAATGCAAATTTTATTAATATTGCATTTGGTTCAGCTACAGAATTAGAAACACAAATACTTATATCTAATAAGTTACAATTTATTTCCCAAAGTGAGTGGAATAAGGCTGAAAACTTACTAACCGAAGTTTTAAAAATGCTTTATAGGTACAGAGAGTCACTCTATCAGTAACTATATTGGCTCCTGGCTATTGACTATGAACTAAATATGAAAATAGGAATAGATGCATCTAGGGCAAATGAAAAGAAAAAAACCGGAGTCTCTTGGTATGCTTTTCATTTAATTCAGGAGCTCAAAAAGATAATACCTGACAATGTTCAGGTTGTTTTATATTCTAGAGAATCTTTGCAAGGAGAGCTAGTAAATCTTCCAGACAATTGGACACAAAAAGTACTCAAGTGGCCACCGAAGAAATTTTGGACGCAGATTAGATTGAGTTGGGAAATGATGTTTCACCGTCCGGATGTTTTGTTTGTGCCGGCGCATGTTTTTTCGATTATTCACCCAAAGAAAACCGTAATGACCGTACATGATGTGGCGGCAGTAAAATTTCCTGAAAGTTATAATTGGTTTGAGAGGTGGTATTCGGTTTGGTCAGCACGGGTTGCTTTGAAAAAACTCTGGAGGATAATAGTTCCTACTAATTTTGTAGCTACGGAATTAAAGAAACAAGAAACAAGAAACAAGAAACAAAAAGATAATATTTTTGCTGTGCATCACGGGTATGATAAGAGATATAAAAAGATTGAGGATGAAGCAAAGATTGTCGATGTGTTGGAAAAATATGGAATAAAAAAGCCATTTATAATGACGATAGGCAGGATAGAAGAAAAAAAGAATACAAAAAGAATAGTGGAAGCGTTTGATGAATTAAGAATTAAGAATTATGAATTAAGACTGGTGCTTGTGGGGAAACCGGGGCATGGATATGAGAAAGTGCAGGCAACAATTGGTCAGAGTGAATTCAAAGACGACATTATTACTCCAGGCTGGGTGGATGAGGAAGATCTGTCGTATTTAATCAACTCAGCTGAGGTTTTTGTGTTTCCTAGTCTGTATGAAGGGTTTGGTATTCCGGTTTTGGAGGCAATGGCTTGTGGTACGCCAGTGGTAGCGTCAAAAGGCTCTAGTTTGGAAGAAGTGGGAGGAGAGGCTGTTCTTTATGTTGATCCAAAGAGCGTTGAAAATATTGCAGAGACAATTAAACAGTTGATTGATAATAAAGAGTTGAGAGAGGAAAAAATTAAATTAGGCTTTGAAAGAGTAAAAGAATTTTCTTGGAAAAAATGTGCGGAAAAAACACTTAAAATATTAATTGAAGAAAATCAATAATTATGATATTCTAGTCCATATGAAAGCTATAATCGGCCACAAAAGGATATTAGAATATTTTGCCAAAGTAATAGCTAGTGGCAATCTAAGCCATGCTTATTGTTTGGTTGGTCCAGATCAGGTGGGTAAGAGGACTTTGGCAGAAAGTATTAGTGCTGAACTTTTTAATGTAGAATCAGAAAAGCTCGGTCTACAGCCAGATTTTTTGCAGATCAAGCAGGGTGTAGATGAAAAGACTGGAAAAACTAAAAAAGATATTAGTATAGAACAATTGCGACAGGCCTCTAGTTTTTTTTCTAGCTATGCATTTCTTGGTGGATACAAAATTGCTATAATCAATCCAGCCGAGAGGATGAGTCTGGCGGCAGCAAATGGACTATTAAAAACCTTAGAAGAGCCACGTTCCAATACACTTCTCTTTTTAATTACAACTGATGAAAAAAAATTACCACAGACTATTCGATCTCGTTGTCAGACAGTATTTTTTTCACCAGTAGCGCAGGCAGAGATAGAAAAAGCTTTGCTGGGTTTGGAAATAGAAAGTGAAAAAACAGAAGAACTTAGTCGGCTTTCAGGTGGTTTGCCAGGCAAGGCAATTTCTTGGGCAGATGATGCAAGCGAATATGAAAAATATAAAAAAGAGATCATAAGGTTCAATGAGTTACCTTTTTGCCCGTTTTATGATAAAATAAAGCGAGTAGAAGATTTGTTTGGGGACAAAAAAGATCATACCAAAGCGAGGGGTAAACTTATTAAAACTTTGGCGCTTTGGCAACTTATTATCCGTGATCATATTTATTCTACTTTGGAGCGTAATGAGAGTGTTTTCAAAAGTTCAACTTTATCAAAAATTGACCTAAAAACATCTGTTGCTATTTATAAAAAAATAGTTGAAGCCAAACGTGATTTGAGAAATAATATTCATCCACGATTATTAATAGAACAAATTTTATTACAAATACCTTAGTAGAGGGGATAAGAACGATTGAGAGGGCTTAAGAGGAAAAGATGGATGATAGAGGACAGATGTCTGGGGTTGGCATTACTTTGTCTTTTTAAGGGGAATGACAATTTGATAATATTTTATACTTAATTTGAATATATGAAAAAAATAACTTCTACCTCAGTCTTAGTACTTTCATTACTTCTCATTATGGGGCAGGGATGTTTTTCTTTTGGTCCAAGTGATGGTAGTACTGAAACATCTGGCCCAGCAGGTGTCTTTGTTTCTATTGATAAGGGAGAAGAATGGAAACAGATATCATTGTTACCAAAGGCAGATGGTGTGAAAAATCTAAGCGAGGTAAGCGTATATCGTATAGAAGAAGACCCAATGGATCCAAAAGCAATGTATTGGGCATCGCGTGAAAATGGTTTATTTTTTTCTTATGATGACGGAAAGACATGGCAACAGGCATCAGCACCTTTGAATGCTGGTTTTATATATAGCTCGGCTGTACACCCGACAAACAAGTGTATTATTTTTGCAACTGATGGGGCCAAGGTTTACAAATCAATAGATTGTAGTCGATCTTGGAAAGAGGTCCACAGAGAAGACAGACAAAATGCAAAATTATCTGATATTGAGATTAACCAATTTAATTACAAGATTTATATATCAAAATTAAATGGAGATTTGCTAGTAAGTACAGATTTGGGAGAAACTTGGACAATCCTCAATAGATTTGAGGGAGAAGCTCAGTATATAAATGGAGACGCCACAAAAGCAGACACACTATATGTTGCTACCAAAGAAGATGGACTTTTTAGAAGTGATGATGCTGGAAAGACCTGGGTAAGTTTGAAAAAAGTAATAAGTGAATATCCAAAGGCATTAAAATTAAGAAGATTTTATGTTCACCCAACAAAAACTGGAGTACTTTATTGGGTTTCCACTTATGGAATTTTAAAAACCACAGACGGTGGTGACACTTGGGAGCCAATGAATTTATTTACCTCGCCTGGTAGTGTTGATATCTATGGTTTTGCAGTGAACCCACAAAATGATAAAGAAATTTATTATACCACCACAGAAAAGGGTCGATCTACTTTGTACCGTACTGATGATGGTGGTGTAACTTGGAGCACAAAGAGATTACCAACAGGTCAAGTGCCAACAGCAATTAGAGTACATCCAGAACATGGAGATTACGTTTACGTTGGTTTTACTATTCCTCCTAAGTAAGCACCTTATCACTTTACCACCTGATCACTTGAGCATGTGATCACCTACACCTGATTATTAGAACACTAGAATATTTTAACACTTAAGAAATTAATCACTTGGGCTTGGTGAATTAAATAGATAATAAAAATATGGATATTATAGACGAAAACAAGGGGAGATTTAATAGTTCAATGGAGCATCTAAAAAGTGAAGTAGCCACACTCCGTACTGGCAGGGCAACTCCTGCTTTGGTGGAAGATATAATAGTAGATGCGTACAGCATCAAACAGCCACTCAAAGCTGTGGCTTCTATTATGGTAACTGACGCCAAAACCCTAACTATCGATGCTTGGGACAAGAGCCTAATTCCTGCTATTGAGTCAGCTATGGCCAAGTCTCAGCTGGGTTTTAATCCTGTGAATGATGGCAAGGTGATTCGCTTGCCACTACCAGAATTGACACAAGAGAGACGACAAGAACTTATAAAATTATTACATCAAAAATTGGAGCATGCACGTATTGCAATCCGTCAGATCAGAGAAGAAGTTCGCCAAGATATTTTGAAGGCTGAAAAAGATAAAGAAATTGGTGAAGATGATAAATACGGATTTCAAGAAGAGCTCGATAAATTGGTTAAATTAATCAAAGACAAGAATCTGCCTTTTATGGCAGGATTTAACCGAAGATTTTCTCCATATGCGCGGGAAATAAAAAAACATATTCTATCCAGAGTTAACCCTCTCATAATTAACTATCAAATG
>JAHJGG010000027.1 GCA_018824545.1 Patescibacteria group bacterium
ACGCACCATGGGTTTGGCTGTAGGACAATTAAATTTCTTAGTCATTACTATTCTTGCCTCTACTCTTACTGTGGGTAGTCTTACTATTTTTAATTTGGCAAATAATTTACAATACTTTCCTATTGGTATTATAGGTTTTTCTTTTGCTGTTGCCGCCTTCCCCACTCTTTCAAAATTTGTTGCCGAGAGAAAGCAGGATGAATTAATTAATCATTTATCAAAAACAATTAGGCAAATTTTATTTTTTATTATTCCAGCAACTCTAGTATTTTTACTTTTGCGCGCTCAAATTGTAAGAATAGTGCTAGGTAGTGGACAATTTGATTGGGATGCTACCATAGCCACTGGAAATACGCTCGCTTTTTTTGCATTGTCTCTGACAGCTCAATGCATGATCCCCCTATTAGCTCGTGGATTTTATGCACTTCATGACACATGGGTACCATTTAAAATTGCTTTTGTAAGCGTTCTTATCAATATTATATTTAGTTTGTTATTAAAAGATTTACTTGGAGTAAGTGGACTTGCTCTGGCATTTTCTATTGCAGCCACATTCCAAGCAACCGCACTCTGGATCACACTTAGAAAAAAAATTGGTACACTTCGAGAGCTTGATATTTTACAAACAGTATTCAAAATTTCCTTTGCTGCTATTGTCATGGGAATAGTAACTCAACTAGTCAAAACAAAGCTAGGCTCAAGTATGGACCTTACTAGTTTTTGGAAAGTTGCAACACAAGGTTTTGTAGCTGGCGCTCTTGGGCTCATTACTTATATTGGAATTTGTTTTGTATTAAAAGTAGAAGAACTTTTTGAACTTATCGGGAGTTTCAAGAGAAAATGGTTAAAACTCACCAATATTCCAGTAGAAATTAGCGAAGTTGATGATGTGTAATATGAAATATAGCATTGTTGACATAGGCTGTGGTACTGGAAACAATCTTTTACCTTACTCAAAAAAATATAATATTATTGGTATAGACATAGATCCCACAAATATTGAAATTTGCAAAAAAATATTACCTGAGGGAACCTGGATAGTCAGCGATGTTACAAAAATAGATTTGTCCGAATTTAAAAATATAAAAAAAATAATTTGTACTGAAGTTCTAGAGCATGTAGAGGGCTGGCAAAAAGTAATTGAAAATTTAAGCAAAGTGACAAGTGGTGCCGAACTATATCTGACCGTACCATACGAAAAAAGTGAACAAAAACTTTTGTCTTTACGGAAAAACTATTGGGAAGAAATTGGACATAAACATCTTTTTAATGGTGGAGAGATCGCAAATGAGCTAAGAAAAAACAATTGGAAAAATATTAAATTAAAAAAATCCAATGCAGCTCTCTATTTTGAGTTAAAATTATTATTCAAAAAAAATGTTCCTTGCATACGAAACACATATTATGAGAATACTTTATCCTTACCGATAAAGCTTTTTTTTTCAGCTTTTCCGAACGAATCTTTTTCAGACAAAACTAAAATTTATACCTTTATGGATAATCACATTACCCTTAGCAAAAATATTTGATAATTATCTTGGAGCAACTATTATTGTCAAAGCTACAAGAACAAAATAATTTTAAAAAAAACGAACCCGACACGTAAACGTGTCGGGTTTTATTCTAGATAATACTTCGAGGCTTGCCTCGTCGTGAAATTATATTCCACTTGATACCCCGGGGCTTGCCCCGGGGAGGTTCATTTATATCTCTTTTTTCTCTTCCAACTTATCAATTACGGTCTTTTGGTTCAAGAAAAAAAAGACTACTGATCTCTCTCATGCCCGATTCATTTTTTTTGATGCATCTCATTATTTTATACGTCCACCTTACTTTACAATCCTTACAGATTGAAAGATGATAAATTGCATAAGGAATGACCAAACACAGAGTCGAACTATCGCTAAATTCCTTAATAAATCTGTCTGTCTATTTACAAGTCATTTCTTTTTTTCCCAAACTTCCAGAGATTAGTGATAATAGATTTTATTACGCCATTCAGAGATTATGATTAAAAAATAAGACCCTGAACTGAAGTCCAAGGTCTATTGTTTCCACCTCCTTTGTCAATTGTTCTGAACATTGTCATGGCGTCCTCCAGGATACCCAACGGGCTCTGAGCAAGCCCGCACTATGCCGGATACCAGCCCAAGCATTGGTCCCAATCCAACGTATGAAAGGCCAGACAATTCTTCGCCAAGACCAGACGAACAGACGCTCAACCTGTCTCCAGATCCTGATCCAGGCCCAATCTAGGGCCTGCCCAAATCTCCGAGACAAATACCTGACAATCCTCTCCATAATCCGGACAGAAATAAGTCGAAACTTCTTATTACCGCCGAAAATGATCAGATTGCCGGCCTCGAGCAGAATCAATGCGAGCAAAATCGCTCCCACGATATAATCCTCCTATTGTTAACTTGGAAACGCGTAATTATAGCACATTATTGACCTCTTGTCAATAGGGCAAAGAAATGCTAAAATAGCCAATATTTATGTCTGATATTAGAAATTTCTGTATCATCGCTCATATCGATCACGGGAAAAGTACCCTGGCTGATCGTTTTTTGGAATTAACTGGAACGATTGAAAAGCGCAATATGAAATCCCAGCTTCTAGATACAATGGAACTAGAACAAGAACGAGGAATTACTATCAAGCTACAGCCAGTTAAGATGAAGTACAAAAATCACATACTTAATCTTATTGACACTCCTGGTCATGTCGACTTTACTTATGAAGTTTCTAGAAGTCTGGCTGCTGTAGAGGGCGCGATACTTTTGGTTGATGCATCTCAAGGTGTGCAAGCACAAACTATTGCCAACCTGTATTTGGCAATTGAACAAAATCTTACTATTATCCCAGTTTTGAATAAAATTGATTTGCCAAATGCTGATGTAGAAAAAACTAGTGCAGAGATAATTCACTTGCTAGGTTGCGATGAAAAAGATATTTTGACCTGCTCTGGAAAAACTGGATTGAACGTAGAACAAATTCTCGATGCAGTAATAGCACAAGTACCAGCTCCTGAAAATAATGCAATCAAACCAGCCAGAGCTCTAATTTTTGACTCCTTTTATGATGACTATCAAGGTGTTGTAGCAGCAATCAGAGTCGTCGATGGTGAATTAAAAAAAGAAGACAAAATTTTATTTATGGGAACTGCTAAAGTAGCGGAGACTTTGGAAGTCGGGCACTTCTCACCAAATAGAATTGAAGATCCAATAATTGAAAACGGGCAAATTGGTTATCTTGTCACAGGCCTAAAAGAACTTGGCAAAGTACGTGTAGGTGACACTATTACTAGCCAAAAAAATTCTGCAACTGACCCTCTACCAGGATACAAAGAAGTAAAACCAATGGTATTTGCTGGCATATTTCCACAAGAGGGCGACGACTACAGTGCCCTGCGTGAGGCGACTGATCGTTTAAAATTATCTGATTCAGCATTATTTTATGAACCAGAACACTCTCAAGCGCTTGGTTTTGGTTTTCGTTGTGGTTTTTTGGGAATGTTACACCTAGAAATTTTTCAGGAACGATTACGGAGAGAATTTGGTTTACATATTATTGCCACTGTTCCTAGTGTTGCTTATCATATTTTCAAGACTAATGGTGAAGAGCTAATTGTAAAAAGCCCACAAGACCTACCAGATGTACAACAAATAGACAATACAGAGGAACCATGGATGACTGTAGATATTATTACTCCAGATGATTATATTGGTAATATTATGAGCCTAGTTGCTGATAGAAAAGGAAATTATACAAATACTGAATATCTGAGCTCAGGCGCAGGCAAAAGAGCCGTATTACACTACGAAATGCCACTAGCCTCGCTCATCACTGATTTTTATGATAAACTAAAAACAGTTTCTAGTGGTTATGCATCTTTAAATTATGAATTCAAAGATTATCGACGTGCTGATGTAGTAAAATTGGATATTCTTATTGCAGACGAAATTGTTGAAGCCTTGTCTACTCTTGTCTGGACTGACGATGCATTCAAAATTGGCAAAAAAATTGTTAATTCCCTAAAAGATACCTTACCAAAGCAACAATTTGTAATAAAAATTCAAGCTGCAATAGGTGGAAAGGTCATTGCCGCAGAAAGATTGTCGGCCCTAAGAAAAGATGTGACAGCAAAACTCTATGGTGGAGATGTTACTCGCAAAAGAAAACTACTGGAAAAACAAAAGAAAGGTAAAAAGAAAATGCTGGCAATGGGGAAAGGTAAGGTGGAGATTCCGACCGAGGCTTATCTTGCCGTGCTAAAAAGATAAATTATAAGTAATACATAACACACAAAACACATACCACGTAACACGTATCAAATATAACATCAAAGTTTGGGTTGAAAATTGGTACTTGATATGTCATGGGTGATATGTAACAAATCCTATGAAACAAAAAACAATAAAAAAAGCCCTTAAAATTACACTCGTCACCATCGGCATCTTCGGTATGTTATTTTTTACTATTATGCCACTATTTCTCTAAATATGGCGTCAAAAAAAAATCTTTCTTACAAATACCACGACCTTCACCCACATCACATTTACCAGCTAGGGGTGATTTTTTTATTTGTGGTTGGTTTCTTTTTGCTTTTTCCATATTATCTTATTATAGAAGAGTATCATCTGGATAAGACTGTGTGGCAATGGTATTTTATTATTCCATGGATGATTGGTTATACATTCTATTGTCTAAAGCTACGAAGTAAAATAAGAGTTTATGAAAGAATTAGCCCTCAAAAACGCCATATTGGATATTGGATTCTTTTGGGAATTTCTATTATTATGATTCACCTAGAACCGACCAATTTAGAAAGAATATATGCAATTGATTTTGCATTTATAATTTTTTCACTATTTCTTGCAGACTCTTATTGGGATTTTCAAAAGCTAAAATTATTTAATAAATAAAACATGGAAAAAGAATGGATAATTCAACCTGAAGCACCAGAAAGTTTTTTTGCTGAGCACCCAGAACTACCAAAGGTTGTGGCTAATTTGTTATATCACAGAGGTATCATCGATTCAAAAAAAATTGATGAATTTCTTAATCCTGACTATACCCAAGATGTACACGATCCGTTTTTATTTTTTGATATGAAAAAAGCGGTTGATAGAATATTTGAGGCAATTGAAAAACAAGAAAGAATAGTGGTGCATGGTGACTATGACGCTGACGGAGTCTGCTCTTCGGCAATTTTGAATTCTACACTAAAAGCACTTGGTCTAAATAAGACTAATATCTTTCTCCCCCACCGAGAAGTAGATGGCTATGGTCTGAACAAAAATACTGTTCAACTTCTGGCTGATGAAAAAACAGACCTGGTCATAACTTGCGATTGCGGTATTACAAATATTGAAGAAGTAGAGATGGCCAATGAGAAAGGAATTGATGTTATTATTTCTGATCATCATTCTGTGCCAGACATTTTACCTCCTGCCTTTGCCATTATCCACCCACAGCGCAAAGATGATAATTATCCTGACCAAGGACTATGTGGCGCTGGGGTAGCATTTAAAATAGCACAGGCACTAATAAAAAAACATGCTGAAAATAATGAAAAGATGCCAAATGGTGATAGTCATGAAGGATTTGAAAAATGGATGCTCGGCTTAGTAGCTATTGCTACTGTGGCAGATATGGTTCCCCTATTGGGAGAATCCAGGACTCTGACCAAATATGGTCTTGTGGTTCTAAACAAAACAAAGAGAATAGGCCTGCAAAAATTACTTTTGGAAGCAAGATTGGTAGAAGAAAATGGTGACAAAAAACATGAACTAGACACAGAGACAATCGGTTTTAAAATTGCCCCTAGAATCAATGCAGCAGGTAGGATGAACCATGCAAATGTTGCATACAACCTAATGATGACTGATGACCCGATAGAAGCAGCTGACCTAGCTTTTGAACTTAACAAAAATAATCAGGATCGACAAAAAATAACAGAGAATTTGGTAAAGCAAGCGTTAGAACAAATTGAAAAAAATCAAAAAGATAGCCCTGTACTTTTTGTACTTGGCAATGGCTGGTCTACAGGAATTATTGGCCTCATTGCTGGAAAAATAAAAGAAAAGTTTTATAAACCAACACTCATAATGACAGAAAATGATGGAGAAATAACTGGCTCTGGCAGAAGTATTGAGGGATTTAGTATTGTGGATGCATTGCAATCAATGCCTGAACATTTTAGTAAATTTGGAGGACATCCAATGGCATGTGGTTTTACACTAAAGAGTAAATCTGATATTGAACCTTTTAAAGAAAAGATGGTTCAAAAATTTAATGAAGTTTTTAGTGGAGAAAAACCAAAATCGACCATTTTGATTGATACTCAAATTAATTTGGAAGATGTAAATTGGGAACTACACGATATTTTGGAAAAATTTCAACCATTTGGACAGTCAAATGAAAAACCAAGATATTTGGCAAAAGGACTATCAATTACATCTATAAAACCAATGGGTAAAAATGGAAATCACATTACTCTTATGGTAAAACATAATACAGAAAATATCAGAAAAACCATTGGTTGGAATTTGTGTGCAGAAACAGATGGTCACACCAACTGGTGCAAAACTCTAAAACAGGGCGACAAAGTAGATCTTGTATTTGAAGTAGATATTAATGAGTGGAATGGGAATAGGGAGTTACAGTTAACTATTAAGGACATTCACTTGTCATCCTGAGCAAAGTCCCAATTCGCATTGGGACGAAGCCGAAGGATCTTTCAAAATTAAAATCTATGGAAATGACAACTCTGACCAATATGTTAAATTCGTCTCGAACAATATTAATAAATAATACTACAGTGGATTCTAAAGATCCCTCGGCTTCGCTCGGGATAACCTTAAAATTATGAAACTAATAATCTACACAGACGGTGGCTCTAGAGGCAATCCAGGTCCCTCTGCCACTGGAATTGTTATAAAAGACACCAAAGGAAAAACTCTCAAATCATATGGAGAGTATTTGGGCAAGCAAACAAACAACTTTGCTGAATACTCAGCCACAATATCTGGATTGAAAACAGCGCTAAAATTGGGCGCTGATGAGGTCGAGATAATTGTCGACAGTAAGCTAGTCTGTGAACAGCTGAATCAAAATTGGAAAGTAAAAGAACCAACTATTCAAAAACTTTTTGTTCTAGCGTGGAATGAGATGAGTAAATTTAAAACTGTTAAAATAAAACATATTCTAAGAGAAGGAAACAAAGAGGCGGATGCTGAAGTGAATAAGGTGTTGGATAATATTCAATAACCAATATTCAATATTAAATCTTGAAATTGAAATTTGAAAAGATTATAATAAAAATACTCTTGAGGCTAGACCAAGAGCGTATTTTTATCAACTAAAAAATTAAAAATCTAGAGGCTGATATTAATAAAATAAAACTTCAACTCCAGATCGTCTAAAATCAAACAAAGAATATAAAAAGCCCGTAAGGACTTTTTTAATAAGAAAATAGAACAGAAATTCAACAGATCTGAAGGATTTTCACAGATTTTATCTGTGTTAATCTTTTTCAATCTGTTGAATCTGTGTTCTATTGCTCGCTTTTAAGTTCTTCCAACAACTTCTTCACCTTTTTACTGACCTTCTTCGGTACTTCAACTATCACTTTTACAAACTGATCCCCTCTTCCAGATCCATTTACATGTGGAATACCGCGTCCTTTTAGACGGATATTTTGGTGTGACTCTGTTCCAGCTTCGATAACTAGTTGTTTCTTTCCATCAACAGTCTCAATTTCAATTGTATCACCCAAAACAGCTTGTGGATAATTTATTTTTGCTTCTGTAAAAATATCAAAATTACGGCGCTCAAACCTTTTGTCTGAACGAACGTGAACCAATACATACAAATCCCCTGCCACACTTCCACTTCCAGCATGTTCGCCCTTACCTTCAAGCCTTATAGACTGGCCGTCGTCAATACCAGCTGGAATTTTTATTTTATAAACTGATTCACTTCTGTTCATTCCTACACCACCACAATGCTTACATTTATTTTTTGCTAATTTACCTTGTCCCTGACAATCTGGACAGGTAACTACAGTCTGCATGTTACCAAGCATTGTTCTTTGTACCTGCTGAACCTGACCTTGCCCTCCACATTTTTTACATGTTTCGAAATCACTACCAGGTTCTGCACCAGATCCACTGCAGACATCACATGCATTATTTTTTGTTAACTTAATTTCTTTTTCAATTCCAAAAACGGCTTCTTCAAAACTTAACTGCACATCAATCTGTATGTCCGTTCCTCTACGTTGACTCCTTCCTCCACGTGATCTACCACCACCAAATCCAAACAGGTCCCCAAAAATATCACCAAGATCAACTCCATCAAAATTTACATTTCCTCCACCAAAACCACCACCACCTCTAGTCGCATTCATAAAATCTTCCCATGAAGCTCCACTCCCAAAACCACCCTGCTGATCAAAGCTGGATCCATACTGATCGTATTGCTCTCGCTTTTTCTCATCCCCCAAGACCTGATAAGCTTCATTTACTTCTTTAAACTTCTTTTCATCCCCATCTTTTTTGTCTGGGTGATACTGATGCGCCAATTTCCGAAAAGCCTTCTTGATTTCATCATTAGAAGAACCTTTTTCTACATTTAAAATTTTGTAGTAGTCTTTTCCCATAATCATGAATCATGAAACACGTAGCATGTAACAAAATGTGAATTTAATTTAAAAAAGAAAAAGAATTTATAATGTACCAAAGATCGCCTCTGATTGAAGAGCTATTACTCATATAAATCGCTCTTACCATGTAAACCAACTCATTTCTTTTATCCAGAAACACTACCACATCCTCACACATTAAACCGCACCAAGAATATTTAATACCCTCTATTACCCCATTACCAGTATGGATATTTTCTAAATTTTGTGTGAGATATTCTTGATTGTAATTTGAAACTATATATTGTGCATTCGTATTTTCTATAACCCAATCTTTCGGCGATAATTTCTTTGGATTTTTATATACAGAAATTAATACACCATCTGGACCACCTTCTATGCCACTACCAATCTTAGCAGCTTCTTCGGCCATATTGTGCCACAATTCTAATTCACCATTAACGCCTAAATATACAGACCCAATGTCAGGGCGACTCTCATCATCTATTATTATCAAACTTGGTTCATCAAATCTGTCTGGGTATTCTATTGAAAAGTTAAGATCCCTTGCTATATATTGTTTTTCATCAACTGCTAAAATTGATACATCGCCAGCTAATTTATTTTGAAAAATAAAAACCAAAACAGTTGACAACAAAATAATATTCAACCCTAGAGAAGTATAAAATAAGTAAATTATCTTTTTATTCATAAGAATCAATTAATTGATTAGGGGAAGAGATGTGGCAAAAACGATTTTAGCTTCTAAAACATTTTTATAATAATCTTTACTCATAAATTCAATAATAAGCAATAAACAGATTAAGCTGTAAGAAAACTTACTTTGCTTAATCTGTTTACAAGCTTATTGCTTTATTTTTCTTCTTCTTTAACTTCCTCCACAACCTCACCCTCAACAGCATCACCTTCATCCTTTTTTTGTTCATCTGTAGCACTTGTCTCACCACTTGTTCCTTGTTCCTTGCTTTTTTCCTCTTGCTGATACATCTTCATGCCCACAGCTTGTGCTGCAGTAGAAAGTTCTTCTGAAGTTTTCTTAATTACATCCATATCTTCATTTTTCAAAGCTTCTTTTACAGCCAAGAGACCATCTTCAACTTTTTTCTTTTCTTCTTCATTAATTTCAATCTTTTTTTCTTCTACATCTTTCATCATCTTCTCTGTTGTATAAATCATTGTATCTGCAATATTTTTTACATCAATCATTTCACGCTTTTTCTTATCTTCTTCTGCGTGAATTTCTGCATCTTTTGTCATCTTTTCAATTTCTTCATCACTCAAACCACTAGATGCTTCAATTCTAATTGACTGCTCTTTTCCTGTTCCCTTGTCTTTAGCAGAAACATTTACAATTCCATTAACGTCAATGTCAAAAGTAACCTCTACTTGTGGAACACCACGAGGTGCAGGTGGAATTCCATCAAGCATAAATCTACCTAAAGTTTTGTTATCAGTAGCCATCTGTCGTTCACCTTGAAGTACATTAATTTCAACTCCTGGCTGATTATCTGCTGCAGTAGAAAATACCTGCGACTTACTTGTAGGAATAGTAGTATTTTTTTCAATTAGCTTGGTACAAACTCCACCAAGAGTTTCCAAACCAAGAGATAGTGGAGTCACGTCAAGAAGTAGGATGTCTTTTCCAAGATCTCCCTGAAGCTGTCCAGCTTGCACAGCAGCACCAATTGCTACTACCTCATCAGGATTGACAGTAACATTTGGTTTCTTTCCAAAAAATTCTTCTACTGTCTTTTGAACCAAAGGCATGCGTGTCATACCTCCTACCAAAATTATTTCCTCAACATCTTCTTTTTTCATTCCAGCATCATCCAAAGCTTTTTTCACTGGCCCCATTGTTCTTTCTACCAGACCCCCCACCAACTCTTCAAGTTTGGCCCGAGTAAGCTTCATATTCAAATGTTTTGGTCCATCTGACCCCTGGGTGATAAATGGCTCGTTAATCTCTGACTCAGGAGTGCTTGAGAGCTCTATTTTGGCCTTTTCAGCTGCGTCCTTCACCCTTTGTAGGGATAATGGGTCTTTTGACAAATCAATGCCTTCTACCTTCTTAAATTCAGCCAAAATCCACTCTATAATTTTCTTGTCAAAGTCATCTCCACCTAGATGAGTATCACCACTGGTAGACTTTACTTCTACAGTTGACTGATCTCCATCATGTGAAATATCCAATACTGAAACATCAAAAGTTCCACCACCCAAATCATATACCACAATCTGTTGGTCTTTCTTTTTGTCAAAGCCATATGCAAATGCAGCAGCAGTTGGCTCATTGATGATACGAGAAACTTTAAGTCCAGCAATCTCACCAGCAGCTTTTGTTGCTTGTCTTTGTGAGTCGTCAAAATAAGCAGGGACTGTAATAACTGCTTCAGTAATTTTTTCTCCAATACGTTCTTCAGCATCAGCTTTTAATTTTTGCAAAATCATTGCAGAAATTTCTGGTGGGGTATGTTCTTTATCCCCCATCTTTATTTTTACTCTATCTCCATCTGCAATAATTTCATAAGGTGCATGTTTTTTTACATCCTGCACTTCTGCGTCATTAAAACGACGACCAACAAGACGCTTGATAGAAAAAAGCGTGTTTTGTGGATTGGTAGTTGCTTGACGTTTGGCTAACTGGCCTACAAGACGTTCACCTGTTTTGGTGATAGCTACTACTGATGGAGTAGTTCTGTTTCCCTCTTTATTTTCCAACACTTTTGGCTGTCCACCTTCGACAATTGCCATGGCTGAGTTGGTAGTACCAAGATCGATTCCTAATATTTTTCCCATAGTGTATATAAATTATGTATTATTATTTTAATATTGGTTCATAGAACACAGATATAACAGATCAAACAGATAATCACAGATCTGTTTGAATCCGTTTAATCATTTCAATCTGTGTTCTATCACTTATTCTTACTCTTCTTTATAATTTTCACCTGAACTTTCTTCGCCTCAGTCGGTGTGACTTTCGGACAAATAATCTTCAAAACCCCATCCTCAAACTCTGCCTGCACACCATCCTCTTTCACAGCGTTTGGCAAAGCTACTTGACGAAAGAATGAACCACTGCGCACTTCTTTGCGATAATAATTCTTATCATCGACCTCGTGTTCTTTTTTACTCTCACCTTTTATAGTGAGTACCCCTTTTTCTACACTTACTTCCACATCTTTTGAATCAACGCCAGCAAGAGGAGTTTCTACGACTACAGAGTCTTTTGTTTCATAAACATCCATTGCTGGTGTAAAACCTTTTTGCATAGCACCCATGTTGCGAAAGGCTGGAAGACGATTGAATATCTCATCCATTCCTTCAAACGAATCCCATGGATTGTATTGTATTAGTGACATATTTTTTTCCCTTTAACAACGGATGTCGTTGTCCATACGTTGTACTATTAAAAAGATATTTTTTCACAAAACACTAGCCACATATCACAAATCATGACATTTTGTGTCTCGTGTTACGTGGCTTGTGACTCGTGTTTAGCTATAATAACCTTGGCAACTTTTACTATCTTCCCTTTCATCCTATACCCTGCCTCTACCTCTCTCATAATTCTTCCACCTTCAAATTCATCAGACTCTTCCTCCCCCATCGCCTCATGTAATTCTGGATTAAACTCTTCGCCTACTGTCTTTATTTCTTTCACCCCATGTGCTTTCAAAATAACTCCGAACTGTTTCATAATGTATTCAATTCCTTTCATCCACCCGTCTTGATCGTTGATTGTTGATCGTTGATCGTTGAAAAATGCTTTCTTAAAATTATCATACACCGGAATAAACTCTTCCAAAATCTGCTGTTCACTATACTGTGCCCATTCTGCTCGTCTGGCTTCAGTTTCCTTCAACAAATTTTGATAATCGGCCTGCGCTCTCAACCACTTATCTTTATAATCAATGTTAACCTCTATCTCTTTAATTTCTTCCTCAACTGTTTCAGTTTGCACATTTTCTAATTGATCA
>JAHJGG010000028.1 GCA_018824545.1 Patescibacteria group bacterium
ACAAATGTGTTTAATTCTACCAAAATGAGGGAGGCAGGGGATTATTCCAAAGAAATAATGAAGTGCGGTTTGACTGGTTTGGTCCAGATAAATAAGGGAAAAATGAAGCATGAAGTAAAAAATATGGATATGCTGTATATTGATTATATAAAGAATAATTCTGGCTGGAAGATAGTTTTTTATGATTTGAAAATATTGTATTATACTGTGGTTGCTGTATTTCAGGCTAAAGGTCTTTAAAAAAAGGAAAACCGGACGCCATATATAATATATAACATCCGGTTCGTTTGGTAATTCGCCATCCATGGCGTAGTTTTCAATACCAGACAGCTCCTTACTCCCCATCAATTTCTCCTTCTTCTGCGTTTGCTAAAATGGACTGGAATAACTCTTCTCGCAAGATTTTGATGTCACGAGGAGCCTCTATACCAATCTGTACATGGTTTCGCCCGATCTTCTTGACAACAATCACTACATTGTCGCCAATTCGAATGGACTCACCAATCTTCCTTGTCAGAGTCAACATGACTCTTTACCTCCTATGCTAACTAATAGTACTACTAATAAGGAAACATAAGTATTATACAAAAAGAATGATTTGTCAAGCTGTGGGGAACTTTTAACTATAATATTAAGTATTTATGTCTCTTGATTTAAACAAATCCCAACAAGACGCAGTCGAATACACCGACGGGCCTCTTTTGATTGTAGCAGGAGCTGGAACTGGTAAGACCACGGTTGTAACGCAAAAAATTATACATTTGATAAAAAGTGGTCTAGCAAAGCCAGAAGAGATTTTAGCGCTTACTTTTACAGATAATTCTGCATACGAGATGCAAGAGAGAGTAGAGGAAAAATTGGAAACTGGGTATGTGGATATGCAAATATCAACATTCCATTCTTTTTGTCAGAGAATACTTGAAAAATATGGCTTGGACATTGGTGTTAGTAATCAGTTTAAATTATTTACAGAAACAGATGCATGGCTCATGCTTAGGGAGCATATTTATGAATTTGATCTAGATTATTATCGGCCGATTGCGAGTCCTACTCGTTATATCAAGGAATTATTAAAACATTTCTCTAAGTGTAAGGATGAACTTATTTCTCCGGAGGATTATTTGGGATATGCGGAGGAGTTACGATTGAATAATGATGAAGCAGGGGATAATAAATCAGTTAAGTCAAAAGTCAAAAGTCAATACCCACAGGGCATCCCTCTTCGGGGAAAGTCAGAAGTTGATTTGAATGACGCTGGTGACGAGTCTGCAATGGAAGTTAAGCGTTTGAATGAGATTGCGAATGCATATCATAAATATAATCAACTTTTGCTTGATAATGGAGCACTTGATTTTGGTGATCTTATTTTCTACACAGTAAAATTATTGCAAGAGAGACCAAACATTTTGTCTGCACTCCAAAAACAATTTAAATATATTTTGGTAGACGAATTTCAGGATGTGAATTGGGGACAGTATATTTTGGTTAAGTTAATTTCGAAGACCACAGGGATGAGAAATCTTTCGAAACCGGAAACGGTTGCATTACCAATGGAATACGAGAGTAAAAAAAAACCAGTGTCAAAAAATCGCGACACTGCTGAGGACGCTCACAGTATTGATAAAAAATCATCCGATGCAGGCTTTGAAAGATCTCTCCACTCGCCCTCTGGGCTCGGTCGGGATTGTGTACGCCAACTAACCGTCGTAGGAGACGACGACCAAAGCATCTACGCCTTTCGTGGAGCCAGTGTTAGTAATATTTTACGCTTCAAAGAAGATTTTACAGATTCAAAAGAGATTGTGCTTAATGAAAATTATCGCTCAGGGCAAGAGATTCTTGATGGCGCTTATAAACTTATTCAAAATAATAATCCAGATAGACTTGAAGTGAAACTCAAAATAGATAAAAGATTAAAGGGGAAAGTAGAAAGTATAAAGGGAAAAGTAGAACATCTACATTTCGATTCGCTAGATGGTGAGGTCGCAGGAGTTGTAAAAAAAATTAGTGAACTACTTGAAGATGAATCAGTCGTTTTAGACGACATCTCCATACTAGTCAGGGCAAATTCGCATGCTGATCCATTTGTGAATGCGCTGGAAAAAGCAGGAATACCGTATGAGTTTTTAGCTTCCTCAGGATTATTTCGACAGCCTCTAGTATTAGATTCATTCAATTTTTTGAAGGTGATTGATAATTATCATGATGATATTGCAATTTATAGATTAGTGCGTTTGCCTTTTTTTGATTTGAAAGAAAGTGATTTGCAAAAGTTCACTCATACTGCAAAGAAAAAAAGTATTTCATATTACGAGGCATTAAAACGAGCTCAGGAATTTGAAATATCAAAAGAAGGTTTGATTATAATGGAAAAAATAATAACGCTTATTCATAATGGAATGAAAAAAGGACGTTTCGAAAAGCCAACTACAGTTTTGTATAATTTTTTTGATGAGAGTGGATATCTACAATATCTTACTCAAGAAGAGGAAAAGGGAAACAGAAAAGTAATTCGTAGTATTTATCATCTGCGACAGTTTTTTGATTTTATTGCTCGATATGAAGAGGCAGTGTCAGACGCACCGGTAAGTCACTTTGTAGAGTATTTTGAAAATATTTTAGCGTCAGGGGATGAGGGCAAACTTTATCAGCCTACAGACACACCAGACTCTGTAAATATTATGACTGTACACGGGTCAAAGGGGCTGGAATTTAAATATGTTTTTTTGGTAAATTTGGTTGAAGAGAGATTTCCTTCACGTCGTCGTAGTGACAGTATAGAAATTCCGCTGGCACTAATCAATGAACAACTCCCAGAAGGGGATATCCATTATCAAGAAGAGAGGCGTTTGTTTTATGTGGCAATGACAAGAGCAAAAGAGTGTTTGTACTTAGTAAGTGGGGAGGATTATGGAGGGGTTAGAAAGAAGAAGATTAGTAGATTTTTGGTTGAGCTAGAATATGATCACAACAGCACAACAGCACAACAGCACAATTGGTAATTCTGGATCGTCATTAATCACTAGTCAGAGTAATGAAGGTAAATTCCAGTACGAACTTCCAAAGTCATTCTCGTTCTCCCAAATACGTTCTTACCAGACTTGTCCGTATCAGTATAAGCTTTCGCATATTTTGAAAATTCCAACAAAGGGAAATTCTAGCTTTAGTTTTGGTGATACAATGCACAAGACCTTGCAAAAATTTTATGAGAGAATGAAAGAGCTTAATAATGTTTCGCAAACTTCATTATTTGAAATGCCTCAAGCAGTAGAGAAAATAAAAGATGTTACAGCACCTACTATGGGAGAATTAATTGCAATGTACGAGGAATCGTGGATTCCAGACTGGTATAAGAACAAAAAACAGCGTGAGGATTATTTTGAGAAGGGAAAGGAAATTTTGAAAATATTTTATATTTCGCAAAAAGACAATTGGATTATTCCTGCAGTTCTCGAGGGTTGGTTTCGAATCAAAGTAGGGGACTACCTAGTAAATGGCCGAATAGATAGGGTAGATCAACTTGCGGATGGAAGTCTTGAAATTTTTGATTACAAAACTGGCAAAGGTAAAGAAAAATTATCATCTGATGACAAGGATCAACTGCTTATTTATCAGATAGCAGCCCAGAGCTTGCCTGAATACAAAGATCTTGGTAATACGAGTAAACTTACTTTTTATTATCTTAATGATAATTTGCAGACTTCATTTTTGGGCACTGACAAAGAGCTAGAAAAAATTAATGACAAAATTATAAAAACACTAGATGGAATTAAGAGTGGAGACTTTGTCGCAACGCCAAATAAGTTTACATGTGAATATTGTGATTATCGAGAAATTTGTGATTATCGTGTATAGATCTGATCTTGTTGTTTTGTTTCTTGTGTGATACAGTAAAGTTGAGTTATATAAAAAAATGTTGTTAAATACTCAAATCAATAGATAGAGGGGAAAATTATGTCATTATCACCAATTGGAGACATATCAAAATTAAAAAAGAATTCTCAAAAACAGACTGAGGCTGAGCTTGAGGCTGCCGAAATAAATGAAATTGCGGAGAATATTTTCAAAGAAGTCTTTGGTGAGGAGCAGTCGCATCATGCTAAGCCCTTATATCTAAAAAATAGAACACTGACAGTAACATGTTCTAGTCCTGATATTGCCCAAGAAATTAGAGAAAATCAAAAAAATATTGTTCAAAAAATTAATGATAAATTAGGCAAAAATGAAGTCGACAGAATCCGTTACTTGGCATAAATCTCGGCTATTGCAAAAAAATACTCAGCATAGTAAAATAGCAGTAAGAAGTGCTATTTTTTTGTATATGACTTTACGTCAGTATCTCACAATTATGGTTATAGGCACGATATTGTGCTGGCTCTCGTGGGCTGTTGTTTTGTTCAATATAGATCCATACAGTAGTGATATTTTTGGCTTTGCATTCTTTTATCTTAGCTTATTTCTCTCACTTGTAGGAACTATTTCAATTTTGGCATTTTTTATACATCAGCTATTTGGAGGAGAGCTCTTGCCAATGTTTCGCTATGTCCAAAAAAGTTTTCGTGATGCAATGATAATTTCTGTTTTGTTTGTTTTGATTCTGTTATTACAGGGTACAGGGGTATTAAATATTTGGAATTTTACTATTTTAATTTTTCTAGTTTTACTTACAATTTCTTTTACCATCTCTATAAAAAGCGCACGCAAAAAGAAATTACCTTTTGATCAAAATTTTAATCTATAATTTATGAGACAATCAATACTTTTTACAAATACACTGAAAGAAAGCCCAAAGGATGAACAATCAAAAAATGCGGAACTACTTATTCGTGGTGGTTTTATAAACAAAGAAATGGCTGGAGTTTATAGCTATTTGCCTTTAGGTTTACGAGTTTTAAATAAGATTAATAATATCATTCGTGAAGAAATGAACAATATTGGTGGACAAGAAGTGCATCTTACGGTTTTGCAAAATCCAGAATTATGGAAACAAACAAACAGATGGAGTGATGAAATAATAGACAACTGGTTCAAAACATCTTTGAAAAATGGCACCGAACTCGGTATGGGCTTTACTCACGAAGAACCCCTGACTCAGCTCATGAAGAGCTATGTCCACTCATACAAAGATCTGCCAGCTTATGTTTATCAAATTCAAACTAAATTTCGTAACGAAAAAAGATCAAAAAGCGGTATTATGCGTTGTCGAGAATTTTTGATGAAAGATTTGTATTCTTTTTCTCGTTCCCAAGAGGAACATGATAAGTTTTACGAAAAATCAAAAGATGCTTATTTAAAGATCTTTGAAAGATGTGGATTGGGAAATAACACTTACATTACTTTTGCTTCTGGTGGAGTGTTTAGTAAATATTCTCATGAATTTCAGACCCTAACAGATTCAGGAGAAGATACAATTTTTGTGGATAAAACAAAAAAAATTGCCGTAAATAAAGAAGTATACACGGATGAAGTGCTCACATCTCTTGGGCTTGATAAAAAAGAATTGGTAGAAGAAAAAGCAGTAGAAGTAGGAAATATATTTACCCTAGGCACAAAATATTCAGAACCTCTAGGTCTTAAATTTACTGATGAAAATGGCAAAGAAAATTCAGTAATAATGGGTAGCTATGGCATTGGACCAGGTAGATTAATGGGGACTGTTGCAGAAATATTTAATGATGAGAGTGGTTTGTTGTGGCCAGAAGCAGTTGCACCATTTGCAGTACATTTAGTCTCACTTTGCAAGGACGAAGCGGATATTAAAAAAGCAGATGATATTTATAATAATCTAATTGCAGAGGGTGTTGAAGTTTTGTATGACGATCGAATTGATGCTAGTGCAGGAGCCAAGTTTGCTGATAGTGATCTAATTGGTATTCCAAAAAGAATTATTGTAAGCACCAAAACCTTGGCAGAAGAGAGTGTGGAAGTTAAGCAAAGGAATGAAAAAGAAAGTGTTCTTGTAAAAATTCATAGTCTATAAAAAATGTTTAAAAACTTATTCAAAAAATTTGGAAAAGAGATTGGCATTGACCTTGGTACTGCAAATACATTGATTTACACTCGAGATAAAGGAATTTTTATTAATGAACCTTCGGTAGTTGCTATTAATCGGAGAACTGAACAAATACTTGCAGTGGGTGACGAAGCCAAGAACATGCTTGGAAAAACTCCTCCACACATAGAAGTAACACGCCCTCTAACCAAGGGTATTATTTCTGATTATGAAGTTACAGAAAAAATGCTGAAATATTTTATTGGCAAAGTCTACGAAGATGGAAAGGGTTTTTCAAGTCGTCCTAGAATTATCACCTGTGTACCACTAGAAGTAACAGAGGTGGAGACAAAGGCTGTAGAAGACGCTTCTATATCAGCCGGTGCCAGGGAAGTTTCAATTGTTCAAGAACCTATGGCAGCAGCTATCGGAGCTAGAATGCCAATTCAAGATCCAATTGGAAATATGATAGTAGACATTGGAGGTGGTAATACTGAGGTGGCAATAATTTCACTTAGTGGTGTAGTAGTTTGGAAATCTACAGAAGTAGCAGGGGATGAAATGAACAGAAGCATTATGCAATATGCTCGTGAGGTTTTTAATATGTTAATTGGTGAGAGATATGCAGAGCAAATTAAGATTAAAGTAGGCTCAGCAATTGTATTGGCAGAAAAAATGGAGTTTCCAATGCGTGGGAGAGATATTGTTACAGGACTTCCAAGAGAAGTGATGATTACAGATGCACATATTCGTGAGGCACTGAAACGATCTATAAACACTATTGTTGACAATATCAAGATGACTCTTGAAATCACTCCACCTGAATTGACCGCAGACATTCATGAACGTGGTTTACTTTTGACAGGAGGTGGAGCATTGCTGAGAGGTCTTGATGAAGTAATTTCCAAACAGGCTGATATTCCCGTTAGAATTTCAGATGACCCTCTGACTGCTGTTGTTCGTGGTACTGGAATATTGCTTGATGAACCGGAATTATTAAAAGAAGTATCTTTGCCATCTGCCAGAGATACCAAAATATAAAATCATTATTCTATGTCGTCAAAGTTGAGGACATTTATAAATATCACGATCGTAGTAATTCTTACGATCGTTTTGCATTATGTCGGTTGGCTGAGACCTGTTGAAAATATTTTTAGAAATATGGTGAATCCTGCATCAAATATTATTTATAATGTTTATGTAAGAGTCGGTGACAATCATGAACATTTTGAATCAGTGGATGAACTAAAGGCATCTTATGAAAATTTGAAGCTTGATTTGGAAGCTCGTAAAATTGATCTTGTACAGTTTGAATTATTGCAAGAAGAGAATCTAGAACTAAAAAAACAACTAGAATATTTTTTGGGTAATAATTTTACCCATCTTGGAGCACAAGTAATAGGAAAAAATATTGATCCTCTGGGTAGTACAGTTTTAATAAATAGAGGAAGTAATAATGGTCTAAAAATTGGGGATCCTGTTGTTGTTAGCCAAGGTATTTTGGTCGGGCTAGTTGCTACAGTAGAGGAGAATTCAGCTATTGTTAGATTAATAAATGATAGCCAGAGCAGAGTAGCAGTGACGCTCTTGAATAAAGATAGAAGTATTGGACTTATAGAAGGTGGTTTTGGTATCAGTGTTCAGATGAATTTTATTCCTCAAAATGAATCTGTAACTATTGGTGATATTGTTGTAACCTCGGGTTTGACTCGAGATATACCAAAGGGATTATTGATAGGACAAGTTGAAACGATAACTAGGGAAGCTTATCAGCCTTTTCAAAATGCAATTCTCACACCTTCTACAAATTTGGATAAACTTTTCAATGTCTCTGTAATTATAGAGCCAGATTAATATGTTACTAAATATAATAAAAACATTTGGAGTAGCACTAGCTATTTTTTTGTCTACTATTTTGCATATTAGTATTGCTTATATTTTGCCACATCCATTTTCATTTTTGAATGTAATTTTCTTTATGATACTTACATTTCTGCTAGTATTCAATCGTGGATTTGTAGTATGGCTCACTTTTTTTACGCATTTTATTATTGAGCTCTATATTGTTTCTACACCATTTGGCGTTATTTTGTTTGCTAGCACAATGAGTATCTTGTTTGCTTTTTGGCTTTATAAGAATATATTGACGAATCATGCTTGGTACGTTGGGGTGGTGTTATCAATTATAACCTTAGCATTTTATCGTACTTTATATATCTTATCACTGCTTATTTTGATATTGGTGTCCAAAGAATTAGTTATTGATTGGGTGTCGCTTTTGATTAGTTTTTTGTGGGAAATATTATTCACATCCTTAGTTGTTGGCTTGGTTTATACTTTTTTACTATTGGCATGGCCAAGTATAAACAAAAAATCTTCAGGTGTGGGATCGTTCCGTCTTATCTTACCAAAAAAATAATTTATGAAGAAAGAGAATGGAAACAATTTTTTCCCTGATGATACTTCTAAAATAAAGAGTAAAAATATATTTGGAAGATATAAAGATGCTTGGATTGAAGATACTTTTCACTTTGAGAGTATCCAAGGTCGTAACACTCCACTGCCAAAAACTGGAGATCACATGGGTAGCAGTCTAACAAGATCC
>JAHJGG010000029.1 GCA_018824545.1 Patescibacteria group bacterium
AGCATTCATTCAAGCTTGGTGAAATTACTCCCCAAGCGACTCGAATCTTGTTGTGTCATAGTGTGACCCCTAAGAACATCGGGTCACATAAAAATATATGACACAAAATAAAAAAAATCAGCCCATGGCTGATCAATCTTCTGCTAGTGAAGTTCACTTTGCTCATTTGGGAATTGCCAAGAATCTTCTTGTTATTCTCAGTCAAAAGGGATTTGATATCCCAACACCGATCCAGCATCAGATTATACCAGGTGCTTTGGAAGGAAAGGACGTAGTTGGTATTGCGCAAACTGGGACTGGAAAGACCCTGGCTTATGGTATACCAATGATTCAGCGCCTTGCTGTCAACAAGAGACAAGGTCTAATTTTGGTACCTACTCGAGAGTTGGCAATCCAGGTGGAAGAGGCTCTTAGAGCTATTGGTACACCACTTGGACTACGCACTGCAGTCGTGATCGGTGGAGTAGCTCAATATTCACAAGTGAGAGCTATTAGAAATAACCCTCATCTTGTAATTGCAACTCCAGGAAGACTGGATGATTTGATGAAACAAAATATCTATCATCTTGACGAGGTTGGCATTATTACACTTGATGAGGCAGACAGAATGCTAGATGTTGGATTTTTACCACAGATCAAACGAATTATGCAGATTGCACCAAAAGATAGGCAGACAATGCTATTTTCTGCAACTATGCCACAATCCATTTCTTCTCTTGCAAGTGCATTTATGAAGCTTCCACTTAGGATTGAAATTGCACCTCAAGGAACATCAGCAGAAAATGTAGAACAAGAAGTTTTTGTAGTAAGAAAAAATGATAAGATGCGCCTTTTGGATTCATTACTTCAGAAATATACAGATGAAAAAGTATTATTGTTTTCTAGAACAAAACACGGTGCCAAGAGGATTACACGAGACATTAAAAACATGAATCATACTTCAACAGAAATTCATGGAAACAGATCTCAACCACAGAGACAATTTGCACTCGAAGGATTTAAAAACGGAAGGTTTCGTGTCATGGTGGCCACTGATATTGCTGCTCGTGGTATTGATGTAAGAGACATTGGCCTTGTTATCAATTTTGATCTTCCTGATACACTGGAAGATTATGTTCACAGAATAGGTAGAACTGGCCGAGCAGGTAGATCTGGAAAAGCTATTTCTTTTGTTACTCCCCCAGAAAAAGCTGACATACGAAAGATCGAAAGATTAATCCGTAAATCATTGCCAATATTATCACTTCCAACTTTGCCACCAGACAGGCCAAAGGCACCACCTGAACCACGAAGAGAACAAGGACACAGACGCTCAGGTGGAGGCGGTGGATATGGTGGACATTCTTCTGGTTATGGTGGAAAAAGACGTTCAGGTGGAGGGGGTAGTAGAGGGGCTAGATCTACATCTCAATCATCTGGACGAGACAATAGCCGTTCTTTCATACGACAAAATCGTTCTAGACGATCTTCTTCTAGATAAATAAATTAAAAAAATCTAGTTGCTTGACCAGTTTTATTGCTTATGTTATAAAGAGTGCCATTAGATGGCACTCTTTTATTTTTAAAGTAAAAGTGTTAGTATAAAAAAGATCTTGTAAAAAATAGTATGACCCTCAAATTTAAGTTACTTCTAACAATTTTAGCAGTGGGAATTATAATAACCACATTGTTTGTTTTGCGTAATTTTTTTGATTGGTCTACAAAGGCAGAGTCTGTTGACCCAATGTCAAAAGTAGAGGATTATCTGGAAGAACGATTGCTAGAGAGAACAGAAGCTGGCTCAGATGAGGATATATTTGGAGATGATAATATTGTAAAGATACTTTTGGTAGGTATTGACAGTAGAGCTGGTCAGACTAGCGGGCATTGCGACGCCATTCAATTTTTTGAGATTAATAGAAAAAAAAATACTGTAAAAATTACTGCAGTACCTAGAGGAACATATTCTCCATTACCATGGGGAACAGGAGTTACTTCTAGTGATTATTATGTCTCCAATGCTTGTGGACTAGGAGGATTGCGTTATGGTGTCACCCAAATTGAACGAGTTCTTGGTGACCAGGCAGATTATGTAGTGGTAGTAGGATTTTCAGGTGCTATGGGCATTGTGCGCTCTCTACAGCTACCTGCTACCGAGACATTGCAGTGGCTACGCCATCGCCAAGGATATGCAATAGGGGAGCCACAGCGCGCACGCAATCATTCTACTTTTCTAAAAGAGCTAATGGTGAAATATTTGCCAGAGAATAGTTCTACTTTTGACAGTGCGTGGCAGTATTTGATCTACAAGTTAGTTAAAACTGATCTATCTTTTTCTTCTACTCAAGATATAGTATCTGCTTTGTCAACAATGGAGCTCAATTCTTACCCTGAAAGAATCACTTTGTCTATGCGCCCAGCTTATGAAGTTCAAGATATTGTTTATGATCCAGAAACAGTCGGGGAATATCTGCACACCATGATTGATCCAATAAAACATCTTTTGAATCCAAAAGATTATCAAGATATTGATCAAGAAACCGCTCAAGAAAGATTACTAGAGATGATCAGTGATAGCTTAGATGACGAAGTATTCATACGTTGGGCTTTTGAAAATTATCTTTGGTACCAAATTGATGATTCTAATGCCAGAATGCAAGTTCAGTATGATCTTATGGAAAAATATAGTGATCTTATTTTAGATGAGACAAAAAAACAAGAGATAGTGGCTGATTATATTTTGGAAATGGGATATTTGGAAGAAGAAAAGTGGCAAAATAAGGGAAAAAAACTTTTGCTCGGACAAACGCTATAATTAAATGAATAAAAAACGCGCTGATTAGTCGCGTTTTGTTATATTTATTTTTTATTTTGTGGTATAATATTTGCAATTAATTAAATAATTATCTTTGCTATTCTTAAACCAAAAGAATGGCTTGAGTTATTAAAAATTTAAGTGTATGAAAAAAACACTAAAACGTTTGGGCTTTAGTTTAATAATGCCTATTTTCGTAATTTCAATGGTCGGCATGAATATCTTCGTTCCGCATGCCTCCGCGGTTTCCTGCACCAGTTTAAGTGCGGGTGATTTATTTAAGGTTCCGGATAATTCAGCTGTATATTTAATAAATTCTGATCTAAAACGATTGTATTTTCCTAATTCTGAAATTTTTCATACTTGGTATGATAATTTTGATAATGTAATAGAAATTGATAAAAATTGTGTAGATAATTATCCGGCAGCAACCAGTGCTCCTTTTGGGGTGAATTATAGGCCAGGTTCCAGGTTGGTAAAATTATCTATCTCTCCCAGCGTCTATGTGGTGGAATCAGGAAACATAAGAGCAAAAATTACTAGCGAAGAGGTGGCTGCTGCTTTATACGGCCCCAATTGGGCTTCTTTAGTGCGTGATGTTAGCGATGCCTACTGGCCTAATTTTACTGCCACTGGCGAGGAAATTGTAGCTGCCACGCCTCATGATGGCATGTTGATAAAAATATCTAGTAGCAATAAAATTTATAAAATTATAAATGGTTTTAAACATGAGGTAGTGGGCACATTGGGTAATTTTTTAGCAGAAGATGTTAGAACCGTAAGCCAGACAGTAATGGATAATCTGGAGGATTCTGGCGAGACTACCACTCCTGATGAAGTGGTTGACAATACGGCAGGTGGCGGTTTAGGTGATGGAGAAGATAATATCCCTGATGAATTTTTACCACAGGCGCCGACATTGACAGCACCGGCTTCAGTCACTTCAGGAGCAACTTTCACCATTAGTTGGAATGCGTTTAATGATGCTCTTTTTTATACTTTAGAAAAATCCACTAATTTCAGTTTTAGTAATGCGACAGAAGATCAGTTTTCTAATTTTCCTGATTTATTCAGTGGCAGTACAACTAGCAGTATTACGGCTACAACCTATTACCGAGTGAAAGGGTCAAGCAATTTAGGGATCGGTAATTGGAGCAATACAGTAAGTGTGGGCGTAGGTTGCACACTGCCATCTGCCCCAGTTTTATCCTCATCTCAAAGCACAGTGAATTCAGGAACATCCTTTACATTGAGCTGGACCAGTATAACCGGCGCTACCAGTTATACTTTGCAAAAAGATATCAATTCTTCTTTTTTAAATGGAGCCAGTGTTTCTTTATCTTCGCCAACTGCGGTTAGTGCTACAGAGACTCACAGCGTGAATAATGCTACTAATTATAGTTATAGAGTCAAAGCTACCAACAGCTGTGGTGACAGCATTTGGAGTGATGTAAAAACTGTTCAAATTAATCAATTATGCGCTTTGCCCGATGCTCCTGTTTTGACTGATCCGGGAGATACGAAGGCATTGGGGCAGGCTTTTACTTTAAGCTGGACTGCGGTAAGTGGCGCTACAAGCTATGTGCGAGAATATTCCAGCAATACGTCATTTTCTAATGCTTCTTCTGCTAATACTGGGGTTGCAACCAACTCTTCAATTACACATAATACTAGTGGTGTATATTATTATAGAACCAAAGCCGTAAATAGCTGTGGAAACAGTGATTGGAGTAATTCTGTTGACTTAACGGTTGTTGCTTCCGGTCCTCCTTATAATGTCCCAAGCAGATATATAACTATTCAATCGGCGATTGATGCCGCATCCAGTAATGATACTATTAATGTGTCAGCCGGAACCTACAATGAAACCATTACGCTAAAACAAGGCATGGTTTTAATAGGAGAAGATCCAGAAACAACTATAATTGATGCTGGCGACTCTGGTACGGGCATTCTGGCCTATGGTATTACAGCAGCGACTATCAAGAATTTATCAGTAACCAATGCGTCAAGCAGAGGTATTCATATTAATCCGGGAGCTAGCCAAGGTGGTACTTTTACTATTGAAAACTGCAGAATTTATGGTAATGGCAGTGGTGTGGATCTGTGGAATGGAGTTACTTCTGGAAATGTCACTATTAAAAATTCTGTTATCTATGATAATACTTACAACGGAGTAGATAACAGTGGATTTAGAAATACGACTTTGACAAACAACACAATTGCTGACAACGGCCGGAGTGGTTATTATGACTGGGTTGGTGCAGGTTCACATGTATTCAACAACAACATTATTGTTAACAATGGATGGTATGGAATAACCCCTCACCGGAATTCACCTAGGACTATTTCCTACAATAATGTCTGGAACAATACCAAAGGAAGTTATTACGAAGGCTTCAGTGGAGATCCTACAGTATTTATACCTAATCCAGGCACTGGGGAAAAATCACAAGATCCTAAATTTGTGGATTCTGCAAATGGTGATTATCATTTGCAAGAAAGCTCTCCTAGTATTGATACCGGCGATCCAGCCTCTGCTTTTGGCAATGAACTTACACCTAATGGCAGTAGGATAAATATGGGAGCTTATGGGAATACGAGTGAGGCGACTAAAGGCGGTTCATTCAGTCAATCATATAGCGGGCCCGATACTTCTTCTACTGGTGTTGAACTGACTAATTTTTCTGTATCTGGTAGCAATAAGGTCGGTGGAACATTAAATGTCCAATATACTTTCCGAAATACAAAATTATATTCCTTGGATTTTAGTTCAGCCGGTATTTTTGTTGGTTCTCGCAATGCCAGTGGAGTTAACAAGGATTTTGGCTTTGTGCAAAAGACCTTAAGTCCGGGCGAGTCATATACCTTTTCTGCTAGTACGATAGTTGATTCAACAGGCACTTGGCATTTTTGGCCTGCTTATTCATATGCGGGTGGCTGGGGACCTTACATGTGGCACGATATTACGGTTAGTGTGACTAATTGATTTTAGAACAGCTAAGTAAAAAATTCTTCTATAAAACGCGTTTATAAGGCGCGTTTTATAATTGACAAAATATTCAAATTAGAGTAGGATTTCTTTATAAACTGTTCTTTTTTTATCAACAGAGGAGAGGTAACTATGAAAGATCTAAAGCCTGCAGAAAGATTGATCGTTGCTTTGGACTATTCGCCCGGAGACTGTAATATCCCATGTGTTGCCTCGTTGGAAGATAAGGTGCTCGGTTTTGCAAAGCAACTTGCAGGCAGTGGAGTTTGTGTCAAAATTAACTCTGTTCTTCGTGCTTATGGCTATCTTCTGATTGCAAAATTGCACGAGCTTGGCCTTAGGGTCATGGCCGATCTCAAGCTGGTGGACATACCTGCTACCTTGGAAAAGGATGGGCAGTGGCTGGAAATGGCGCCTCCGGAAATACTTACTGTCATGGCCTGTTCCGGTATCGACGGTATGCATGCCCTTCAAAAAGTGCTGGGTGACAAGACCGAAATACTGGCAGTCACGGTGCTGACCAGTCTGAACGAAGAGGAATGCCAGGCCATTTTCAGCTGTTCCACCAAGGCCGGAGTACTCCGTTTTGCCCGCATGGCTCAGTTGGCAAAAATGGGCGG
>JAHJGG010000030.1 GCA_018824545.1 Patescibacteria group bacterium
AGAAATTTTTGAAGATGAAAATATTCTTTTGATTGGGCATGATTTAAAACAATTAGTAAAAACAGTGCTCAAGTGCTCAAGTGCTCAAGTGCTCAAGTGTAAATTGTTTGATATCATGATTGCTTCCTATATTTTGAACTCAAGCACTAGAGCACACGATTTAAAATCAATTGTAATGCGTGAATTGAATCAGGATTTTGATAGTGGCTCTGATCAAGGGAGTTTGTTTGGGGTAGACCCAAGTCTTGTCGCCAGTGAACTCACGCAAGTAATGGAAATTTATAAAAAATTTGAAACAGAACTTCACAAAATGTCGGACACAGGACTTTTTGAAAAAGTAGAAATGGCGTTGATCCCTGTTATGGCAGAGATGGAACTGAATGGAGTCGCAGTCGATGAAGATATGTTGGGGGCTTTGTCAAAAGAAGTTGCAATCGCGATTGATAAGGTTAGTAAAAAGATTTGGAAAGAGGCAGGAGAAGAGTTTAACATTTCCTCGTCAGTTCAGCTCAGAGAAATTTTGTTTGAAAAAATGGACATACCAGCACAAGGTATAAAAAAGGGTAAGACTGGATACTCTACTGCAGCACCAGAATTGGAAAAATTGCACGGACTTCATCCTATTATTGAGATGATTGGAGAATATAGAGAACTAGAAAAATTACGAAACACATATATAGATGTTTTGCCAGGATTAATTAACAAAAAAACCGGTCGTATTCACACTACATACAATCAAGCAGTCACAACAACAGGAAGACTGTCCAGTTCTGATCCAAATTTGCAAAATATTCCAATTCGAACAGAGATGGGTAGAGAAATTCGTAAAGCCTTTATGTCAGAAGAAGGTTATAATCTTGTTGTGGCTGATTATTCTCAGATTGAACTTCGGATTGTTGCGTCTCTTGCCAAAGATAAAACGCTTTTGGGAATATTCGAGCGAGGAGAAGATGTGCATATGGCTACTGCAGCTGCAATAAATAACGTGAAGCTAAAAGATGTAACAAAAGAAATGAGAAGCGCTGCCAAAGCAGTAAATTTTGGTGTTCTCTATGGAATGGGAGCTCATGGATTATCCTGGAGAGCAGGGATTACTCATGGAGAAGCAAAAGAATTTATTATTAAATATTTTGAAGAATTTTCTGGAGTAAAAAAATATTTAGATTCAACCTTAAAATTTGCCAAAGAAGAGGGATACGTAGAAACTTTATTTGGGCGACGACGTTATATCCCAGAACTGTCATCAGAAAACTATCAACTGCGTAGTGCTGGAGAGAGAATGGCTATAAATATGCCAGTACAAGGGACAGCCGCAGATTTGATGAAGATGGCTATGATTGCTACACACGAGCAATTGAGCACAAAAGCACTTAAGCACGGCGATGTGCGATTGATATTGCAGGTGCATGATGAGTTGGTGTTGGAAGTGAGAAAAGGATTGGAAGATGAGATTTCAAAATTAGTTAAAGATGCTATGGAAAATGTGGCCAAACTTAGAGTGCCAATTGAAGTTGACGTGCATTGGGGAAAGAGGTGGGGGGAGATTAAATAGCCAATAGCCAATAGCCAATAGCCAATAGAAACAGAACTATAAGACTAAAACTATTTCATAAAAAAAATCTGCCAGCTGGCGGATTTTTTCTTTTTTCTTATTTTTTATTTATTTCATCCAAGCTTTTTTTGATGTTTCGAAGTTCTTTTTGGACATCTTGTATTCCTCGCTCCGCTTTTCTGTTGACTGCATAGTCGTATTTGGCACTAATACGGTCGCGCTCTGCCTGCCGATTTTGGCTCATCATGATTATTGGGGCTTGGATTGCAGCTAGACAAGAAAGCATCAGATTTAATAAAATAAATGGATATGGATCCCAGCGAAGCTCAAAAGCAATTACATTTATTGCCATCCAGATTAAGAGGAATAGGAAGAAGATGATTATAAATTTCCAACTTCCCAAAAAGCCTGTCATGTGGTCGGCAGCACGCTGACCGTGAGTCATGTTTGATCTTCGTAATATACTTGGGTGTTCTACTGTTTTATTATTTGGAGTATTTTTTTTCATATAAAATAATTATAACATAAAATCATGAATCATGGAATATAGAGAATAAAAAACATGGAGTATAAAACAAAAAATTCACCTTTTTGGTGAATTTTTTGTTATCTTTTTATATTTAACAACGTACATATAACAAGAAGGTGCCCGCCTGCTAACGTATGAGCGTAGCGATGGCGGGCAGGCCACTTTTGAATGTGTGTGGCGCACAGTGTAGAAAAGAGCAGTGGCTAGAAGTCGAGAGAGACTCCGAGGAGTCCACTCTCGGATGTGAATCCTGTTGGATCTTCGGGGTCCCAAGGGTTCCATGAACCCCACAGGTCGACAGGAATCTCCGGGATGGAGACGTTAACGAATGGACCAACGCCAACGAACCGTCGTGCCTTAAGTCCTATTTGTAGCCAGTCAAGCACAGCGAACTTTGGGGCGAGATCCCACCAAAGCCCATCAACTCCGTTCAGGTCGAATTCCAACACACTAAACATGCTGAAGTCTCCGACTTCTGTCCATACGGAGAAGGCGAACCGAGGTTCGACGCTGTCATCACTCTGTTGAATCCCGGCTGACAAGCCGATTTCCAACATTTCCAGAGGGGCGAACGTGGGTCCAATGTAACCTTCTCCCCATTCCCCGCTTACGAGGAAAAATGAGGAAAGTCCCCAGTCACTCCCTTCGAAGTGGGTAGAAGTGCCGCCGTTCAGGGCGGGAGACAGTTCGCTAGTGGGAGTGTACGCCTGGACGAATCCGGTCGTGTCCTGGGCGACAGCCCAGGAGCTAATGATAATGGAAAGAACGAGAACAAGACTGATCGTAAGGCTTTTCATGTTTTCCTCTTGTTTACGTCAAAACTATTTTAGTTTGACTCAACATTATAGCACAAAATAGATAATTTGTCAAGACTGTCACTTGACTTATGGTGACACTTTTGATATGATAAATATAGCTTAAAATAAAGCTATTTTGGTTATACCTGTCACAGTCAATGTGACAGAATTAAAAATATGTAGAAGATATGTTAATAAAAGATTTAGAAAAATTAGGATTTAGCAAGAATCTGGCTACTGTATATTTGACCCTTTTTGAGCTGGGTGAAGCTAAGGCCGGAGAGCTGGTTCGGCGTACTGGTATGCATAGAAACTTGGTTTATACTGCTCTCGACAAGCTAGAAGGGAAAAAATTGATTGCTAAGACTCAAATTCGAGGAGTGTCGCACTATAAAATGCTTGATTCTAGTCGACTGAAGGGGGAAATTGATAATATGCAAAAAATTGTGGATGATGTAGTGGTAGAATTAAAGTCGCAATATAAAGTGAATAGTCAGGAGGTAGTTATTTATGAAGGCAAAGAGGAAGTGCAAAGAATGTATCTGGAATCTGCCAAAAAAATGCCAGAAGGCAGTGTGTGGTACGTGCTTGGTCTGGCTCAGCGTTGGTTTGATGTGATGGAAGATCTGGTTTACAAGTTCAAAGAGATTCAGCGGGAAAGAAAATTTCTTTTGCGTGGAGTTAGCGACCATATTAGCCAAGAGGAAGAGGAAATGATTGAAGTCTCGCAAGGGCTGTCCGAGTTTAGGGTAGTACCTTCTATTTCTAAAAAAGATAGTGAGATTAATATTACCGAAGATAAAGTGCTTATTTTTATTTTGGTGGAACCTTATACTGTGATTGAAATATTTAATAAGGATTTGGTAGAGGGTTATAAAGAATATTTTAATGTATTGTGGAAGCAGGAAGTAAAAACTTTTGTCGGTTGGGAAGAAGTGAAAAAATTTTATTATGAAATTTTGCTACCAAGTAATGCCGGTGGTAATATGAGCTATTGTATTGGTGGTGGTTATGGTGTGGGCGGAGAAGACCAGCAGGTTTTGGATTTTTATTTGGAATATGCGCGAGCCAGAGCCAAGGTGAAAGCCAAGGCAAAGATTTTATTTTATGAACAACATCGAGATAAGGCAAGAAAAGAGTTTACCGAAACTGGCGATCCAGATTTAAAATATAATGAACTGAAGTTTTTGCCTCAACAATATTATTCTCCTTTACAAATATTTATTTGTGGAAAAATTGCTGCCGTAGTTCACTGGGGCAAGGAGCCAAGCGTGACACTTTATGAACGTCCTGAGATTGTAGAAAGTTTTAAAAAACAGTTTGATTTGTTGTGGGATCAGGAGGTGCGAACTTATTCTGGAAAAGAAGAGGTGAAGAATTTATTTTTGCATGTACTTTTGGAAGATATGGAAGAGGGTGACACCGAATATGTTATTGGTGCTGGTTATGGACTAAACGAGTCTGAACAGTGGTTTGCTGATATGTTCGTAGAGCATAACAGCTATTTGATACAGCATAAAGCCAATAAGAAAGCATTGTTTTGTGAGAAACACCGAGAGAGAATAAAGAGCGATGTACAGCTGGCAGGTGATCCTGAATTTGAATATTTTAATATGAAGTTTTTGTCAGATAAACTTTATTCTCCTTTAGAAATTCATATTTTTCCAAAAAAAGTGACAGTAACCTATTTTGGTGATAATCCGGTCTCTACTTTGTATGAAAATCCGGGGGTGGTTGAGGGTTTTAAAAAACAGTTTGACATGTTGTGGGGAGTGGCGAATGATTAAAAAATAAAGTTGCGCCAGACACAATAAAGTATTACAATGAACAGGTATGATCATCTTCCTCTACGGCCCAGACACTTTTCGTTCGCGCCGACAACTCAAAAAAATGATTACCAAGTTTAAAGTAGACCGCGACCCACAAGGATTGAATGTGGTTTCTTTGGATGCAGAAAAAGCAGGACCAGGTGAGATTATTAGCCAGGTTTTGGCTGTGCCTTTTTTGGCAGAAAAACGAATGGTTGTAGTAGAAAATTTGTTGGTTTCAAAGGATCAAGATTTGATGAAAGAATTATTGAAACGGATTGAAGAAAATAATATTCCGGAAACCAACGTGCTTATTTTTTGGGAGGGTACAGACAAATTTAAAACCAAATCTGCAAAAGAATTTTTTGGGAGATTACAAAAAGAAAAATACGCTCAAAGTTTTGATGAGATTGTAGGTATAAAGCTGTCAGCTTGGATAGCGAGTGAGATCAAAGAGCGTGGTGGAGTAATTGATAGGCCTGCTATTCAATATTTAGCTGAGCATGTGGGTAGCGACATGTGGAGACTGAGTTCTTTGTTGGATCAGTTGGTAAGTTATTCCGAGGAGCGAAGCGACGAGGAATCTTTCGAATCCAAAGACGAGGGCATTAATGCAAAGGAGTCGAAGTCACCAATTGAGGTTTCTAAACCTGCCTGCCGGCAGGCAGGGATCTCTCAAACACCATCTTCGGGCTCACTCGGGATTACTGTAGGCGATGTTCAACTTTTCCTCGATCAAAAGGCAGACGACAATATCTTTAATCTTGTAGATGCTATTGTAGGCAAACAACCAAAAAAAGTTTTTCAGATGATTCAGCAACAGTATGAGAATGGTGAGGATGCTCAATATATTTTTGCAATGATTTTGAGACAGTTTAGAATTTTGATTGAACTTCGTGATATGCTTGATCGAGAGAACATGATTGCAAATAGTGTCTTGGCTCAAAAATTATCACTCCATCCGTTTGTAGTCCAAAAATCATTACCTCTAGCAAAACGATATTCTATGCCAGAATTGAAGCAAGTTTATGATTCACTGCTACTGTTTGATAAACAATCAAAAACTAGCCAGGGTGATCAGAAAGTACTTTTGGATATTTTTGTTGGTAGAGTGACTAGTCAATAGACAGGAGCCAATAGTTCGTAGTCTCAGTCAAAGGCTGACCCCTCCAACTCGGCGGGCGGGCAGCCTGTGGCTGGAATAGATAATAAAAATCCCGGATTAACCGGGATTTTTTTATTTTACTATTTTTATTTTTTTCGCTAATCTAGAAAGCTTTCTTGCAGCTGTATTTTTTTTCAATACTCCGCGTTTGGCAGCCTTGTCTAGTGCTTTTTGGGTCAAGCGAAGCTTTTCACCCAAGTCTTTTTCTCCTGCCTCCATTGATTTTATCGTTGATTTGATAGCTTTTCTATATGTATCTTTGATAATCTTATTGGCAGCAGTACGTTTTTTTGTTTTGCGCAGTTCTTTTTTTGCGCTTGCTTTGATAGGCATAAAGTGAAATTATGTCCGCTAGAGGCGGATCAGCCTTTGGCTGAAATGGTAAATTATGAATTATGAATTTAGACGTGAAAGCGCAGTGAGTATAGAGGATTTTCTTTTTTTTGTCAAGCTTCCTCTGTTTTGGGGCGATCCAATTCAAGTGGTTCAATTACTTTTTCGCCATCTGTGATTTTGACTACATCCTTATCAATTTTACCCAATTCCTTATAGGCTGTATTATAGTGATTTACAGTTGTAGACATACTACTGCCGAGTTTCTTCATATAGTCCTCATATGCTTTTACATGCTTGCCGAGCATTTCCACGTTCTTTTGAATGCTCTTCGCCCCTTCTTCTATTTTCAAGGCTCTCAAACCTTGTAGTACAGTTTGTAGATATGCTGCAAAAGTTGTTGGAGAAACTATGATTACCTTCCTTTCGTTGAATGCATAGTCGATTAGACTTCTAGTATTCACTTTTACTGCACCTACTTCGTTTACAAGAAGATCATAATAAATAGCTTCAGCTGGAATAAACATGAAGGCAAATTCCATTGTACCGTGTTTTGGTTTTATATATTTTGCAGTTTCATCAATACGTTTTTTTAGATCATTTTTAAATTCTTTTTCCAATTCCTCTCTTTGTTTTTCATCTACTGCCCCAAGCACTCTGTTGTAGTTGTCTAGGGAAAACTTGGCATCCACAGGTATTAGTCCATCTTTTGTCTTTATAATAGCATCTACCGTGTCGCCGTCAGGAAATGAATACTGAAGTTCAAATGCAGTAGGTGGCAAAATATTTTCCAATACCAAATGCAAGCCAGCCTCTCCCAAATTACCTCTGGTCTTTTGACTAGTCAAAACTTTTTGTAAATTATTTAACTGCTCAGAAAATCCAACGACCTGTTGATTGGTTTTATCCAGTGTTGTAAGTTTTTCTGTAATTTCGGTAATTACTTTTGTACTCTGCCCAAATTGTGCTTGAATAGTTTTGTGAATACTCTCTTGTGTATTTTGCATTGTCTTGTTTGTATCATTCATTTTTTCATCAAATACGCGTGACAATTCCTGCATCTGGTTTTGGAGCATGACGAATAAATTCTGATCACCATCCTTGGGTTTGTTGGTGTCAGAAAGTTTTTTGTACATCAAAAATAGTATGACAAGGGTCGCCATTAGTCCGAGTGATAAGATTATGAGGAGGGTTGTTTGCATACTGGTATTGAAAAATAAATAGATTTAAGATAAACTGTGTCTGAGGTAGGTGCTGAACTGTCACATTATAGCATTACCTAATCGTATTGTGAAGCGCGTGCAATAAATTAACAACAATAATTGTACGACACTTAAAAACAGCTAAATAAACAATAAAAAAAAGGAAAATTAAGGTTCCGTAGTTCAATGGATAGAACAAGACACTCCTAACGTCTAGATACAGGTTCGATCCCTGTCGGAACCACAAGGCAAAATACAATATACATGGATCAATATACAATTTGTATTTCATTCTATGTATATTGTATTTTGTTTAAGGGCCTGTAGCTCATCTGGTAGAGCGCTACATTCGCATTGTAGAGGTAAGGAGTTCGAGTCTCCTCAGGTCCACATATGTTATTATGTAAGTTAAAATTTTAGAAGGGATATTTTGTGGAACGAGGTTTTTGCAAATTGGAGAGATAGTGAGGGTTCTAATCCTGTGTGGCAAGATTTTGCTAAAGATGTCAAAGGTTGGAATTCATGGGAAGAGCGGCGTCTTCATCAATCGAATCAGATGGGGGCAGATAAACGTAGTTGGCAATTGTATGAAATTGTTGGTCCGAATGAGCTGGTTCCAAAATTTAAAATAGGACCATTTGCTAGTTGGCAGAATAATTTTAAAATAAAAAATAAACATACTTTTCAGTATCTTGTTCAGAACCATTTTAATTGGGTTACTGCTAATACTGGTGTTAATTCTATACGATTAAATTTTCCACAAAAAACAATGTTTATTGGCATTTATCTACCAGAAGACGACAGCATTACTATGTTTGATGGAACGCATAGGGCAACAGCTGTTGCTCTGGCAAAGTATCAAAATGATTCGATTGAGTTTGATTTGAATCCTTTGATAGCGATAACTATACTGGATAATGAAGATAGGCAACTATTTAATAATATGCTTAGAATTGGTTCCGGTAACAATAAATAGAACAAAAGTCTACACTAACGTATACAAAAATCGACATACAGTCGATTTTTAGTATCTTGTTACATATGGAACATCCAGATATCCACAATATGTGCACAAGTCTGTGGATTAAATGCAATATGTGTTGATAAGTCTAATATAGGAAATTTCTATGTATAGTTGTTAAACGTGAAACAAATAAGAATTATGTATCATAGGTTCATAAACCCAAATAAATATTTTTTAGAGTAATATTATAGTAAGAATAGGTCTAAATTAATGTCGTACAATATTTCTAGTTAAATATATCATTTTTATATACTTTAATTAAAGCTCTGAGTGCGTGTTGTGTGTAGTCAATACGTTCTGCATTGGCCCATAAAGACTGTTTGAAACCCCCAATAGCACGGTCAGGATTTGATAGATAAAATGAATTTTGATTTGTATACTGTGTTAAAAGCAGGAACCGAGCACCCAGAGTGATTGATTCTTTGTATTTGCTCATATGAAACTCGTCTCCAGATGATTTGGCTAGCAAATATGCGTCATTTAAACCTTCTAAGTATACTGCAGTAGAGCATCCACTAGGGCTAACCTTTGGAAAACCTCCTATTTTGTCAATATAAGCATCATCAAATATCTGGTGATTATCAATTAGCCAGTCATTCATCTCAAATATAAAGTCAAGAATCTCCTCATCCCCAGTTTCATTATACAACAGATAATAAGCTTGGCTATGCCAAGGAATAAAAGCTGTGTTTTTGTTGTTTTGCCAGTATTTTTTGTAATAAGTAAAGGCATTGTTCACTGAATAGAGGTATTTTTCTTCGCTAGTTGCCTCGTATAGTCTCATTAGTGACAACATTGCCTCACCTGGGTAAAAATTTTCTCCGCTAGTATCATCTGATGCAAAATGAGTTTTGTATGATCCGTCCTCATTTTGCATGTAAAGGATGCCTTTTGCTAGTAATTTTAGCCAATTTTCTTGATCATCATATTTTGGAGTCTTGATTAATGACAATATAACAAATGCATTGTTCGCAAGTTTGCTATCATCATCAATTTTGACATATGCATAATCATAAGCAAAAACTGCATGTTTTAGGTAAAAATCTAGTGAATCTGATATTAAATTATCAAGAGAACTGTCATTTACTTCATTTTCAAGCTCAGCCATAGCCCAAATTGTGGCCAATTGTCTAGCATGGCTATTTTGACTTGAGTATTTATCAATACTTGGGTAGTAACGATACTGTAAAATTCCCAGTTTTTTATTAATATTATTCAAAAACCATGATTTTGTCAGATTTATCCTATCCAAAAGCATTTCATTGTCAATTTCATCTAGCTCAATATAGTTATTGTAGCGATAAAGATCAAGAATATCGTCATTTTTATTTGTCAAAAATGAAGTAGAGTCGTATTTATACAACTCTGTTCCTCGGTCTTTTGCACAATTTTGGCTCAATTTAGCCTTTTTGCAAAGCTCTTCTAAAGTTTTTTCTAGATTATAGTTGTGAGAAACAGGAACTGATGCTTTGAAATATGCTGTATGTTCTCCATTTTTGATCTCAAGAGCATGAATTCCGAGCTCGATTTCCTTATTTAGTTTTTCCATGTCAGTGGATTGGGCCTCTGTTGGTCTTCTGTTGTACATAATGTCAAATACAATTTCCAAATTCGACAGTTCGTCCTCTGCTATTTTTCCACCAAATCGTTCATCATTAATACAATTTTCTATTGCTTGAATAATATCTTGTCTGGTTCTATTTGCTTCGTCTGCTTTGTTTGATGCGCCTTGAGAGCAACGTAATTTTCCTTGATTAATGAAAGACACAAAGAGCAGGTCATAATTTTTTATTTCTGGTATGCTATTTGAGTTTATTTCACCTTTGCCAAATGCATTATTGAGAATTGAATATGCAAAAACAGAGTATTCTTTTTTGTCTTTTTGGGATATGCCGTTATCATATTTTATAATATCTGAAAGAACATTTTTAAAAGTTGTAGATACATTGTAATTGTTATTTGCCAATATAAAAAACGCCGTGAGTGATACGACTAGGACAAATATATATGGAGAAGAATCTTTTCCAAATTTCATTGTGAGTTGTTATTGGTTACTATAAGTATTGTAAGGTTTATTTACTATTTTGTCTACTATGGTTGGGCTGGATAGTAAAAAAGATTTGTGCTATAATTTTATTATGAAATATTTATTATCAACAATTATACTGATTATATTTTTTGTATATGCAGGCCCTCTCTATGGCGCAATGAGTGGCGGTAGTTTTGATATTCCATACGATGCAATGACAGTTTTTCAGGGTGCAGATATTAATGGAGGAGTATATGAAGTAGAAGACACTGGTGGCGAGGCTTCTCCTGGAATTACGTCTGCTGGTGACTATAGTTTAAACGCTGGATTTCGAGCAGTTGATAGCGGGCTCTTAAGTTCATCTCTTAGTAAGAGTACTATTACTCTTAGTTTTGGTGCAACACCTCTTACTATTGTTGCCAGTGATAATCTTACACTTACTGTTACCACTGATTCTACCACAGGATATGCTGCGACAATTACTGAGAGTGGAAATCTAGCGTCTGGTGCCAATGATATTGATGATGTGTCGGATGGTACTGTGACAGCTGGTTCAGAAGAGTATGGTATCAGTACATCTGGGGCTGATGGACAGCTAGCAAGTGATACTGCAATTAGCGGGACTGTAACAGTCGCCTCCAACTCAGGGGCAGTTTCATCCAGCGAGGTTGTTGTTACTTTTGATGCAGCGGCAGCACAGTCGACCAAGGCAGGATCATATTCACACACAGTGACTCTGACAGTCACTGCTAATCCATAGGTTGTATAGTGATAGTTTTTATGAATTCTTTTGTAACAAATAAACTGGGGTTATTTATCCTTTTTTTTGTTTTTGCTGGAAGTTGTTTTTTTATCGTAGGACATGTAAGAGCGACAACAATCTCACCAATTCGTCAGACAGCAGTAGTTGATCTTGGGTCTAGTGAGACTTTTGATTTGGAGGTAACAAATGATAGTGAAAGTACAAAAATTTATTTACCAGAAGTTGACTCATTCTCAATTGAACCAAGTACTGGGGCTGCGATTTTTGGGAGCGAAGATATTGCTGTCAATTGGATAGAAGTAGAACCTAATAATATACGTCTCTTACCTGGCAGAAAAGGATCCTTTGTTTTTACTGTTAATACTCCAAAAGATACAGAACCAAGCAGTCATTATTTGGGATTGTTTGCCAAAGAACAGCCTGCCGAAGGTCAAGTTGGAGTGGGCTCTAGAATAGGATCACTTTTGTTTCTACATGTTGCCGGTCCTGTAGTAGAAGGATTGGTAGAGCAACGTTTTGAAACAACAAAAAAAATTTACAAGAGCCCTCCTGTAGATTTTTTATTAAGATTAAAAAATCATGGAACAATTCATCTAATACCACAGGGTAGGCTGGTTGTTCGAGGTTGGCTGGGAGAGGAGATTGTAAGTTTTGAAATAAATTCTGACGGAAGAAAAGTTTTACCTGGAGATACATGGGAAGAGACTTATCAGATTAGCGAAGAAGAGCTCGGCACTTTGCCAGGAAGGGTAAAAGCAGATTTTGAAATATATTATGGCCTTAGTGAAAAGACTATAAAAGGAAGTAGTAGTTTTTGGTATTTACCAAACTGGTTCTTGGTGTTTGTGTTTAGCCCACTTTTGATTTTGTTTATAATTTTACTGCTCTGGAAAATTTTGAAAAAGAAAAAAAGCAAGAATGATTATGAGACAACTCTATAGAAATAGAATATTTTTTTTAGTTTCTCTTGCAATTATTGCAAGCTTGTCTTTTATTTGTATCAATTTAACTCTGGCCGAAACTGTGGATGTGACTGCGACTATTACAGCAATCTGTGGAAATAGTACAGTGGACACTGGAGAAACATGTGATGACGGAAATACAACTAGTGGAGATGGTTGTTCAAATGTGTGTTTGATAGAAAATATCGTTGGGCCTTTGCCTGATGACATTGTCGACGATATAGTTGATGATATAGTTGACGATGTTGTAGACGACGTAGTCGATGACGTGGTAGACGATGTGGTAGACGATGTGGTAGACGATGTGGTAGACGATGTGGTAGACGATGTGGTTGATGATGTTGTAGACGACGTAGTCGATGATGTCTCAGACGATGTCGTAGATGACGTATCTGATGACATTGCAGATGATGTGACTGGTGATGTAACAGGAGACGATGTGGTTCCTGGTGGAGGTGGTGGTATTTTTACTACCACAACAAGACCTACAAGCACTGTAAATAAAGTCATTGATGCTATTGTAGATGCAATTACTGAAAACATAATAGTAGAAAGTGTAGTAAATGTTGTAACTGATGTGGTCAATGTAACTACAGAGCAGGTTGCAAGAGTCACTAGAGCAGTACAAAGGGCAACAGACAATCCACAGGTTGAACAGGTAACCAGGCAAGTGGCTGCTCCGGCTGTTGCAGTAACCTCCATTGCTGTAGTAGTCCCATCTTTGTGGAGCATTGTAATACCTTTGTTGCGGTTCTTATTTTTGCAACCACTCCTATTGGTAGGCAGGCGCAAACGAAAAGGCTGGGGCATGGTTTATAATAGTTTGAATAAATTACCAGTTGATTTGGCAGCCGTACGTCTACTGGATGCGAATACAAAAAAAGTTATTAAATCTCGAGTAACTGATAAACAAGGCAGGTATTTGTTTATTCTCGAGCCTGGCGAATATTTTATAGAGATTGATAAAACTGGTTTTGTAGCTCCATCCCGATTATTACTAAACGCAACTGCTGATGGTAGTATTGTTGATTTGTATCATGGAGAAAAAATTGTAGTTAGTGAGAATGGAATTAATATTACTCCAAATATTCCAGTTGATCCGGTTGGAGAAAGCCATCCACTAAAGAGAATAATTTGGGAGGGGCGACTCCGGTTTGCACAGCACATCATTTCTGTTTTTGGGGTTATTGCAACATTGTTAGCACTTTATATTACTCCCACATGGTACATTGCAGTATTTTTGGGGATTCACTTAACACTTTATATATTATTTATCCGTTATATCAAACCCAAAAAACCAAAGGGCTGGGGTATTGTATATGACAAAGAAACAAATAAACCAATAGGAAGAGCTGTTGCCCGTCTCTTTAGTAAAGAATATAACAAGCTTGTTGCAAGTGGGATTACTGACAAAGATGGAAGGTATGCTTTTTTGGCAGGTCCTAGTGATTACTACATCACATATGAAAAGCAAGGATATGAGCAACAAAAAAGCGAAGATATTAGTCTAAAGACTGAAGAAGATTTACTCGTCAAAAAAGACGTAATGCTAGAAAAGAGTCATAGCAAAGTAGAAACAAACTTGCAAGAAAAGCAATCAGAATTAGGGATTGATACGAATCAGATCTCCAGTTCGCAGGAGCCTGAAAAAGAAAAAATAAGTGATATTGAAGTGTTGCCTACTAGTGTTGTTGTGGGAGGTGGTGAAACTTCTCAGCAAGATTCTGTACAAGTAGTAAGTGATATGAATAGTGAGAAAATAGAAAGCCTTACCAATTTAGCTGAGACAGAAATGACAAAACCAGTACAACCAGAAAGTTTGGAAGCAGTCAATTCTAATGATATTGAGGTAGAGAGTGATAATATGAAAGATCTGACAAAAGAAACAGCCGAGCTTCATCCTGAAAAAGAACAAGGTGAATTGGGTGGTATAATGTCAAAAAAAGAAGATATATATGGGTAGATAATATTGTTTTTGAATAGCTATTTTTTGTATAATTTAAAAAGAACCAGTGGGTTCTTTTTTTTGTTAACTTTATCCACAACAATACATTACAAAAGTTTCATTTTATGCTAAAATATAGAAAGAATAACTAATATTGTACACATTATTTATTCTATTAA
>JAHJGG010000031.1 GCA_018824545.1 Patescibacteria group bacterium
AATAATTGTCTCGTCAATTTTGCATTTTTTCGCAATTGTCCCAATCACATCATCAGCTTCAAATCCTTCTTTTGTATATATTGGGATATCAAACGCCTCCACAACCTTATAACACAATGGAATCTGGTCATAAAGGTCTTGATCTGCCTTTACTCTAGTAGCTTTATAATCTTCAAAAATCTCGTCCCGAAATGTCTTGCCTGCTAAATCAAAACTTACTGCTAAATGAGTTGGCTTGAGATCATTAATTACCTTGAGAAGCATTGAAGTAAATCCGTAGACAGCATTAACAATTGTACCGTCTTTGACAGTCATGGGTGGAAGGGCGTGATATGCCCTATGGACGATGGCATTGCCATCAATAATTACAAACCTTTGTTTACTCATAAAATTAAATTGTGCTTGCCATGTGCCCTTGTGGTACAGGGTTGCCATCTATACTTACAAATTTGTTATTTATATTGACTCCACTATATCACAAACCTAGCTTGAAAAAAAGATCAGCAAATGTTATTCTATGCTTGACATTTGTCAAAATTCTTGCTAAAATTTATTATCACAAAGCAATAATCAAATGGTACGGTAGCCAAGTGGTCTAAGGCCGCGGTTTGCAAAACCGCTATTCGCGGGTTCGAATCCCGCTCGTACCTCAGAAACAAAATACAACATACACATATCATAATACAAAAAAACTCCCCTTATGGGGAGTTTTTGGTGTTATTTGTTATTTGATACTTGCTATTTGATTAGAAGATTTCCATCTTTAATCTCTTTGCACCATGGATACGAGCCTCACCATAATCATTCATCCAGATATCAACTCTAGTAGTTCCATTATATTTGGCATTCATACGGTCACGTACCACAAACACCTTGTCACCATATAGGTCAGGAAACCTAACCTGAGTACCCAAAGCCAGGAAGTTAGCAGCAACAGTGTTTCCAAATCCATTCTCTTCGTAAAACTCACAAAGGTCAAAACCATTTGCAGTAATACACGGAGTACTGTCAGTTTGTCCTACCAGACTATTGTAAGCAGTAGTAATGGCAGTAACAACACGTTTAGGTTCCTTATCATCTGACTCAGGGAATCCAACCACTGGCTCAGATTCAAATGAAAACAGCGTGCTGAGGGATGTGGAAAAGACCATCATCTCACCCTTTGACTCAGCGCGTGCAGTTTGAGGGCTACCCATGGTTATGGTAAGACATAATATCAAAAACACAGCTGTAATAGCTTCAAACAGATGTTTATTTATTTTCTTCTTTAGTAATTTCATATATATAATCATTTTTGGCTTAATTAAGCCTTAAATACAATACTCTAGTAAACCACTAGAGTACTCTATACTGTTGACTTTTAAGAGGCAATACTATACCATAATTTGACCTCTTTGTCAATACAAAAAAGAGGTCAGCGTACCAATCCACTGTTGCTGACTCACAGCTCCAGCCAATCAACCCCTGAAGTATTAGCTCCGGAAAGCTGGAGTGGAGATTTTCCATTTCGATGCTTTCTCTGTCCTTTACAATCAGTAAATGGTGTAAATCTTCGCCATAATGTCCAAGCATTCAGATAGTCTTTTGCGTTCATCCAGTGATTGAATCGACCAATGAGATGAATTCGTTTTTCTGCTTGACCAATCAAATTTTCTGCGTCGTTGTTCGTGTGTGGAATGTTCAATCTAGGATACAACAAATGTGCGGTTAAATTTTGTGCTTCTTTTTTAAAACGGTTCAAAATCCATTTCTGCATTTTTGTTTTGACTAATACATGCTTGTTAAGTTTCAATCGCTCTACCCACACATCCGCTTCATCAAGTGTATCAGCTTCAATGATATGCTTTATGAAGAAGATGAGCATGGTTGTGGTGGAAATATATTTTTTTGATTCTTTCAAACTCGTTTTGGTTCTACATCGATCAAGAAAATGTCTAGTGCAGTGTTGAATAACAACGCTCTTTCCAAATATCTTTCTCGCGCATTGTCCGTACCATGGCACTCCGTCAGAGACAATTGCCTTGAGCGGATAGTTCATTTTCTTTAGATCCTTCAGGTGCATGACAATGTCAATTTTGGTTTCCTCTTCTGCCATGCTGTTGTTCGGAATGTCGCCACCTAAGGTATCAATACTGACGATCCAAGTAAACCAATGTAATCGTTTCCGTTCTCGGTCTGTGAGTTTTTTGATGATTCGCTTGCTTCCCTGGTCATAGCATTTCACCCGCTTGCCATCGATGACGAGAATGCCTAACCACGCTGGCTTCAAAATCTCTGCGACACGAACAGGGCTTGGCAGTTTCTTACAGATACGCAGGATAGTGCTCATTATTGTGGTTTTGCTTTTCTGGTACCGTCTTCCTAGAATGCGGATGCTTGCCCGCTCCATGCTGTCGCGGACAATTGCCTTTTCAATAACCGTGGATGCGCTCTTGCCACTTGCAAACGTAAAACTATGTCGGCCGGCAACACACCAGAATCTGCGTATTCGTTTTTTATCTTTGGTGGTAAATGAACCATGCCGTTTAGTATCAAGTGAGCCACATTTTGGACACCGAATTCTTCTTTTTTTTCATAGTATCTTATGATAATGAATAAATATCCTCCTTATCATAGGATAATATGCCAATTCATAGCAAGGTTAAGAGAAAAATCACATGTCACAGCAACAGTGGATTGGTACGCTGAC
>JAHJGG010000032.1 GCA_018824545.1 Patescibacteria group bacterium
CATTTTTTGGCCTTTCAAGAATGCTAGAGACTTAAGCAGTACTGGTACGCCTTTGAAATAATGTGCCTCATCCATACCACCCACAAAAATAATAATGGGAATGTCTTTGGAAAGACCTAGTTGGTCAAAAAGTGCACCTGATTTTGGCTGTGGATAAAATCTTTCTATATCTACTCCAAATGGTAGTTCTAGCCATTTATCTTTATTTTTTTTATAAAGATTATTTGCATCGCTTGATTCTAGATAATCAAATGAACTAACAATCAATTTGTCAGCTGAATTTAATATCTTTGGCATCCAAAACTTGGTATATAATTTAAATATTAAACCTTTCCAACCAGGAGCACGAGTATCCATGTGATAGGTTACAAACAAAGGCTTGTTTGTATTTTTTAATTTCCAGCGCCTAACCAAATTTGCTGTACCAAAAAAAGGATAATGCAGATGTACTATGTCAAATTTATCAAGTTCAGAGCTTATCTTTGACAGCCTTGCTGCATTTCCAAATTTTACTATTGATTCCAATCGAGTTATGCCTTTTTCATTTTCTACACTACCAACATACTTTGGTGTAATTACCTCCACATCATGACCTAGCTTACTCAAACCATTGGCAGTCTCGAGAACCACATTTCCCATTCCACCATAGTATGGCGGATATGAGCAGACTATGTGAGCTATATTCATAATTAATCTAATTTACCTAATTGTTCTAATTATTCTAAATAATACCCAAACTCCAAACCACAATTAATCTTTGTTATTATACATTAAACATTGGTTATTGGTCATTTTTTAGGTAAATTAGGTTAATTAGAATAATTAGACTAATTCTATAAAATCTTCCTCTCTTCTTCTGTACTATTCAACGCCTCTCTCCTCACCACCTTCGTAACTTCTCTATTTAGAGAATCAAGTTTTATATTCAATTTGAATAATAAATAAAAAATAACAGCAACTGATGCATAAATAACCAGATCAGTACCACGGCCGATCCCCAAATATCCTGCTATTTTGGAAGTACTGGCAGGCCACATGACTACCAATACAGCCGACAGCCAAAATAATACCCAAAATAAAGTTGCTTTTGGACCCAAAACTCCTGTTTGTCTTCTCTTTAAAACCGAAGTAATCGCGAATAGTGCGAAAAGGAGAAAAAGGATTTGAAATATGATGATCATATTTTAGGTATACGATTTATGGTATACGGCTTAAGAATTAATTAATTTTGTTTTTTTATAAGTCCATTCAACATTCTACCCACATCTCTGGCACGAGTGGTAAGTTGTTTGCCTTGATCAATAGTAATAAATTTTAAATCAAACCCAATGATTACATAACATTTAACTTCTTCTAAAGATGTATCTGCCATAACATAAAAATGTTTTCTATCTTTTGCTGTCTGTCGTTTTGTGCCTTCTGCAATGTTGGCAATGATAGAAATCGAAGCTCTTCTAACCTGACTTACCAGTCCATACTGTTCATTTTGAGAAAAAGTTGCTGTAATTTCATAAATTTCCCGCACTAACAATCTGGCTTCTTGCCAAACTCTTAATTTTCTAAATTTTTCAATCTCCTCCATAAACTTCGTATTTTGTAATTCGTAAGCCTTATACCGTAAATCGTACAGCTTATTTAACAAACCTACCCACCAACAAATCTCTCACCGTCTTAATTCCCCCAGAAATCCCCTGCCCAAATTCATGATACGTTACTTTGATAGGAAATTCAACATAGGTCAGATTGTTTTCTTTTACCAAGCCCATTATCTCAGACGCGTGTGCCATCCCGTTTTGGGTGATTATAATATTGTCCAGTGCTTTTTTATTTAGAATACGAAAACCATTGTGAGCATCAGACAATTTTAATCCAGTAAAAATACGATTAATTATTCTACCAAGAGGCAAAAGAATATTTTTTTTTAGCCAAGGCACTTGGGAACGATTGTCCAAATATCTGCTACCAAATAAAACATCTGCATTATGTTCTTTTATTTTTTCTAGTGCAGGAGCAATATCCAAAACATCAAACTGACCATCCCCATCAAAATGCACTACATATTCGGCCCCGACTTTACGCGCATACTCATGCCCCGTTTCTATTGCTGCCCCCTGTCCACGATTTATCTTGTGTTGCAAAACTTCTGCACCCAAATCTTTTGCAATGTTTACTGTATTATCCTCTGACCCGTCGTCAACAACTACCACTTTGTCCACATGTTCAAAAAGGTCCCGAACAACGGAACCAATGTGACCCTCTTCATTATATGCGGGAATTATAGCGATAAACATATTACTCTGTGTCACGTTATCACTTGAGCACGTTAGCACATTAGCACCTGAGCACGCTATCACATAATCAGATGCTGGTGTGCTCGCGTGCTGGTGTGCTCGCGTGCTGGTGTGCTCGCGTGCTGGTGTGCTCGCGTGCTGGTGTGCTCGCGTGCTGGTGTGCTCGCGTGCTGGTGTGCTCGCGTGCTGGTGTGCTCGCGTGCTGGTGTGCTC
>JAHJGG010000033.1 GCA_018824545.1 Patescibacteria group bacterium
AATCACAACTTATCCGGTCGTGGGCGATAACTTGGTGGAGAAAATTACTTATCAAGAAGAAAAAGTGTTTATAAATAAAACCCAGTACTTCGGCGGTGTGCCACAGTCCGCTTGGGATTTCTATATTGGCGGCTATCAGCCGGCACAAAAATGGCTCAAGGATAGAAAAGGCAGATCATTAAGTTCTGGTGAAACAGAGCACTATCAAAAAGTTATTGTTGCTTTGGTGGAGACGGATAGAATTACGGGGGAGATTAATAGGGTTGGGATAATATAGGTAAAAAGTAGTATAAATTTATAGGATAATGATATGACAATAAATGATTGGATTAGTTTGATCGGTTCATTTGGTCTTATAGGTGCTGGCTCTATTGTCGGTTCTTTAGTAACTATTATTGTTTCGCATTTTCTTGAAAAAAATAAATTAAAAACTGAAAGACAGAGTAATTTACAAAAAGAGATTTATTTTAAATTACAGGAAGAAGCGGCAAAAATGTTTGAAGAAATAAATTTGTCGACCAGACAGGTTGGGGAAATGAAATTTTGGTTGCAAAAGAGAACCTTTGAATCAAAGATTACAAATACTCCCGTTACAGAAAGAATTTCAAAGTTGAGTTCTTTTCAGGCCTATTTTCCAAAAGAGATTATAAAAAAGAGTAATGAAGTCAGTGTTATATTTCATAAAATTGTTAATCTTTATTTTGAAATAGGTAAGACAGGTACGCTGGCAGAAGAGAAAGCTAATGAGTTAAATGATTATTTGAATCAGTTTAGTGAAGAGGCGAATGCGTTAGTAAGGAATATTCTTGCAGAGCTTGAGAGGAACAAAAAATTAATAGTGTGATTTTATTGACAAAAACAAGCCCTGGAGGGCTTGTTTTTATGCTTGTCACTTTCTCCTTCTCTTCTTTTGTGGTGCTCGTTGCGAAAGTGCACTGCCAGCAGCAATCTTTGATTTTTTGCTGGTTCGCTTGTCTTTAAGAACATTGCTAGCGGCTTTACCAGCTCTTTTGCTGGTTTTTCTATTTTTCGCCATACTTGTTTAAGTAATAGTGAATTAATTTCTATCCCGACCTTTCTACACAATACCCTGTATTCACGACAAGTTGGGTGGAAGTGAAATAAACTCCACCAATCGTAGCAAAAAAAGTAGTTTTGTCAATCATTCTTACCAACAAGTTATCCACATTGACAGATATTCAATCAGTAGCCTATACTACTATTAGTATGATAGACAAAAAACAGCTTGGAAGCAAAATTAAAGATATAAGAGAAGAAAGGGGCTTGAGTCAAGAACAGCTTGCAAAAGCGGTTGGGCTTTCGCGTCCGGCTCTTTCAGAAATAGAACGAGGCAACAGGAGTCTTGAAGCTTTGGAATTATCAAAATTTGCTACCTATTTTCATATCAGCGCAGACGAACTATTGGATCCTTGGCTTGTTGGAGCCAAAGAGGTGGAATTGTTAGACGCAGATGTCAATAAAGATTTCAAATTTAATACAGAAAAATTGCGTCAGTTAGTTTTATATCTTTTGGAAAAGTGCGGGGGGCAACCAAATTTTGGAGAAACAGTTTTATATAAATTGTTGTATTTTATTGATTTTGATAGTTTTGAAAATCTGGGCAAACCAATTACTGGTATGAATTATGTAAAATTGCAATTTGGACCTGCACCACAGATCAAACAATTTCAAACTGTGATTGATGAAATGAAAGAAAAAAAAGAAATTAAAATTTTTTTCCAAGATTATCATGGTTTAAAGCAGAAGAGATATATTGCTTTGACTGAAAGCAGTCTGAAAGATTTTTCTGCTCAAGAAAAAGACGTGGTAGACGAAGTAGTTGATCGTTTATCAAGCATGTCTGCCACTCAAATTGAGGCCTATTCGCATGGAGACGTGCCATGGCAGGTTACTTCGTCAAAAGGAGTGATTTCTTACGATTTAGTTGTAGACAGAGATCCTCCATATACCAAAAAAGATTATTGGCAGATGTGGCAGGATGCCGCAGGTCGGGATACTTTAAAAGATTTAGGACCGATATCAAAAGAGGATTATGATTATTATGAAAATTTATGCTTAAAAAAGGAGAAGTAAAATACGGAGATATTTTATGGACGCAATTTGATCCAAGTGTAGGTCATGAGTTTCAAGATAAAAGGCCAGCTATTGTTATTCAAACGGATGAACAGTTATCCAAATCAAATTTGGTTACACTTATTCCCTTGACTGGGAATTTAAAAAATAAATTAGTTGATGATATTGTGATCGAGCCGGACAATAGAAATAATTTACGAGGCGCTTCTATTGTTAAGGTATATGACATTGTTTCCCATGACTATGAAAGAATAACCGGAAAAATTGGTGTGGTAGCCGAGAAGATAATGACAGAGATAAAACAATATTTGCAAAAGCATTTTGGGATATAAAATTAGTAATTTGTTTATACCCATCCAAAATCGTACAGAAATAAAACCCGGACTGGAGCAGTCTTCATCCTGATGCGAATCAGGATTGCGCCCGCTAAAGTAGTCTTCATCCTGTTTTAACC
>JAHJGG010000034.1 GCA_018824545.1 Patescibacteria group bacterium
ATAATACGCAGTAAGCTCATAAACCATGTCTAGCTCTATCATCTTTTTGTAATAATTAAAATTGTGAGTTGTAAACTCATCCCTATCACTCGTCTCTTCATTTAGTTTCCAAAAATCTTCGACATTCTTTTGTTGTTTTACAATAACCCCTTTCTTTTCTGCCAGACGAATATTGTATCTAGTTTTTGCATGCATCTCTGAAAGTAAAATTTCTTCACTTTTTGATATGTCCAAAACTAGAGTTGTTTGGGGTTGGCGATTTTTTGTGAAGGAAACTGGAAACAAGAAACTTGAAACATTGTTTACTAATTCTACTCTAGCAAACACAAAATTTTTCTCTTTAATATATTTAAACATTTTCGGTTTCCAATTTCTAGTTTCTAGTTTCTTTTCATTTGAAAAATACACCCTAGGAATATATAAATATCCGAGACCAAATGGCAATTTCTGAACAAATCCCTGAATCTGGCCCATGACCTCTTCACCATCTACAACCTGCAACCGAATAACCTCGTTTCCAACAGATTGTTGAAATTCTCCCCAATCCCAAGACTGAAGAAATTCAATATTTTTCTCTTTATTAAAATAATCATCCCATTCTTTTTTCTCTCTACATAGCCTAATTTTCATAAATTCTTTAATTTCGTAGTTTCTTACCTTTTATAATTCGTACACACCTTATTGTAGCTAAAAATACACTAATTTGCAATTCTTACTGTTCTCCTCTTGATTTTTATGTTAAAATAAGCTATAATGTCCTCCGAATAATAAAGGACATATATTTAATACTAATTTATCCATAATATATAATTTTTATGAGTACAGCAACACAAAGACATACCAAAGCCAGAAGAGACAAAGGACGCTCACACATCGCTTTAAAAAAAATCGCACTAAACAAGTGTGAAAAGTGTAGCGCCACTATACTACCTCACCAAGCATGCAAAAAATGCGGAAATTACAAAGGAAGAAAAGTTAAATAAGAAAACTTCATGCTTTATTCTTTTTACTTTTAACTTTTGACTATGTCAAATCGTCACCTAGCTCGTTCCATAATTATGCAGATACTTTATCAGTGGGATTTTCGCGACAAACCTACAGCGGCTCTTCCTGCTATTGTTGCACAAAATTTGGAAGAGTTTGGAATTGGACTAGATGAAAACACAGGTTATGTAAAAAAGACTGTAGAAGCTGTCATTGACAATGCAGACGATATTGACAAGGTTATTGCAAAGTTCGCTCCAAAATGGCCAATCGATCAAATTGCTCTTGTGGATCGTAACATATTACGCCTTGGTATTTATGAAATGAAATTTAATGATGAAATTCCAGCTAAGGTTGCTATTAACGAAGCAATTGAAATTGCAAAAACTTACGGAGGCCCTTCATCTGGCAAATTTGTAAACGGAATCCTTGGGGCTATTTATAATGATCTCAAAAAAGAAGATACGTAGCACGTAACACATACCACGTACCAAATCTTTATTCACAGTTTATTTAAGAATTGTTACGTGGTATGTGTTACGTGATACGTGAAAAATAATTAACCCAGCCTTCAGTTTTCACCAGTTGCAAAAGTGACTAGTGAAACGTGGAGACTGATAAAATCAGCCATATGCCAATAGATGCATACAAAGAGAAAAAATTTAAAAAATTCGAAGAATCTCTCGGTATAAAATTTAACAATCCAGACCAACTTGTTCAAGCTTTTGTACATAGATCTTTTTTAAATGAAAATAGGGATTTTCCACTAGCTCACAATGAACGCCTAGAATTTTTGGGTGATGCTGTGCTCGAGCTTGTTGTTACAGAATTTTTATTTGAAAATTATCACAATCCAGAGGGCGAACTTACAAACTGGCGAGCAGCACTAGTAAATGCAAAAATGTGCGCAACAGTTGCTAGCGAAATTGGAATGGACCCATATTTATTCCTGAGTCATGGTGAATCAAAAGATTCTGGTACCAAGGCTCGCGAATATATTCTAGCGAACGCCATAGAAGCACTGATCGGAGCAATTTATATCGATCAGGGATGGGATGTTGCAGAACAATTTATTACACGCTGGATTATTAGTAAGCTTCCAGAAGTATTGGAGCTAGGACTATGGATGGATCCAAAATCTCGCTTCCAAGAAGCATCTCAAGAAAATCTTGGTATTACCCCTACATACAAAGTATTGAAAGAAGAAGGGCCAGACCACGACAAAATATTTGAAGTAGGAATTTATCTTGATAAAGAAAAAGTAGCAGTTGGTAAAGGTGGTAGCAAACAAGAAGCCCAGGTAGAAGCTGCTGAAAAAGGTTTGAAAAAGAAAAAATGGAAAGGACCAAAGATAGATATAGTGGAAAGAAAAGATGGAGATCCAATAGGTTAATTTAAAAATTCACCTAAATTACAATTCACCTAATTCACCTAATAAAATCTCAAATTTAAAATTAAAATTAAAATTGGATATTGAAAATTTTATTAGGTGAATTAGAAATTAGATGAATTAGAAATTTTCAAATGCGCCGCTAGCTCAGCTGGTAGAGCAGAGGCCTCTTAAGCCTAAGGTCCTGGGTTCGAGCCCCAGGCGGCGCACTAGGCTCCTGTAGTTAAACGGATATAACAGCGGTCTTCGGAACCGCGGTTGGGGGTTCGATTCCCTCCGGGAGCACTATAACATGATACGAGATACAGATATCCCGATTCAAACTAAAAACTAACAATAAAATAGTAGATACTGATTTACCCGGCGCAACTTCAGCGGAGACGGAATTCCCTCCGGGAGCACAACTAAGTTTTCGCGAAGACTAACTCTTACGAGCGGTGGGCGAATTCTAATAGATGTACTTAATAAATTAATTTACGTTTATGAGTGAAAATTTTTTAGGCGATACTCATCGCAATGTTGAATCAAATGTCCATTTACCAATCGATATTCCAGAAGTCTTAATGGGACTTTCTACTATAAGTAATTTGAAAGAGGTACTTGCAGAAACGCCTGATGCTACCCAGCAAGAAATTGACGAAGTCTTTTCAAGTATAGACATATTTTATGAGATAATTCAGGATATTGGTGATTCAGAACAACTTCAAAATGACCCAAAAGTAAAAAAATATCTAGAGGACTTTGCGCAAAAGCTTGGATGCGAACTTATTGGTCCTAAGACCGAAAATGAACTTACTGATATAGAAAAGCATTCTGTCGTACGCGTAGAAGGGCATGTCAATAGAAATCCCTTGTCAGTAAAAAAATATCTATCGCTCGGTTATACTAACAATGAGGGATCTACCATAAGAGCAAGAGTGATTGCTTACCACCCGGAGTAAAAAACCTTTCATTGATAAAAACCCGACTATTAGTCGGGTTTTTTCAATTCTTATTTTCAGCCAAAGGCTAACCAGCCTCTGGTGGCATCATTCTGCACCCATCATTCCCCATTCAACAAAACCTCATCCCCCACCAGAGTAATAGTTTCTCCAGTAATTACATCGGTTGCAGTAAACCTAACTTTTGACGTTAGGTTTGTTTGTGAAGGATTTGGGACCAGACTCAAAACCATTTGAAGAGCCAAGATATCCAAACTAGTTGGCATACTATCTACCACCCACACAATCTTCTTTTTAGCTTCATCATATTCAACCTTTCCTGCTGGAAGAATAGTACTATCTTCCAAAAATTCTACATCACCAAAAAGATCTGCTTCTACTCTTATGTCCTTTAATTCATGAAAAGTATTTTCAACTATCCATGTAATATTATGCTTTTCTGTGCCAGACCCAACACCATCAATTTCATCTTGAACAGCAATGCTAGCATCTGAATTAATTAATATTTTCATCTCGTCTCCAGACAATTCTTTTTCTTCATCCCCTTTGAAATAATCCAAAACAACTGAAGCTGTAATTTCGTAATTTGTGAAATCTATAAGATGAATTATTTCACTATCTTTTACTGGTAAAGAAAAATCAATAATTACCTCGTCACCCGGATTCAACTGATATAACTTTGGCACTTTGCTACCAGTCCACTCAATAGTACCTCGTCGAATCTTACTTGAAAGTTGCTCCCCCACAACCCAGCCGTCAGCCTCATCTGTGATTTCTGCCCAATTCAAAATACTCTTGCTGTCAGATGATGGTCCGTCCAAAATTGTTCTTGCCTTAATATTTTTAATTGGCTCCCCACCATTATTTCTAATGACTAGACTGACATTCAAAACATCCCCTGGCTGTACTGAAAAATCACTTATAGTTCCATTAATAACCATACCAACAGAGACCTCTGTACGACTAATATCAACTTCTTGAAGAATTTCTTGGATAACATAACCATCTCCATCCATATCACTATCTTTCCAAGAAAGAAGTTTGAACGTTATAGCACCCTTATCACTATCCCCCACAGTCTCGCCAAATACACCCGTAATTTTGATTTCCTGTGTATCTTCTATCTCATCTATTGTCCACTTATATTGATTCTCATCATCTGCTCGTGGCTCTCCTGATTTGATTGAAAAACCTTCACCAGGCTCTATTAAGAGAGCCAGATTTTCTGTAGAACTTGTTCCTTTATTTTCAAGCTTAATAACAAACTCAGACTCTGTTCCAATTGAAACCTCTTTGGGACTATCAATTGTCATAATTACTGGAGAGTCTTGTACAAGAACACTAAGTGTATTTACTTTTTGAAATTCTGAACTAAAATTTGACGGGATGTAATTTAGAAAAGCACGAAATGATTGTTTTTCTTCCAAGCTACCATACATCTTTCCAAAGATATCAATGTATCCGCTAGCATGTTCTTCTAGCGAACCTAGTGTCCATTCATCATTGCCATCTCCTGTTGGTTCTGGCTCTGCCCTATCAAAAACAAATCCCTCTGGGTATCGTATTTGCAACAAAACTTTTGCCAAAGGAACATTTTGATCATTATTATAACGAATTCGATAAGTAACTTCCTGACCAGAAGTAATTTCTTCTTCGCCTGAAACTGTTAGGATGACATCTTCCTCAGAAAATCTCGTCTGTGGTTGAAAAACAAAAAATCCAAGCCAGGCTACCAGACCAAGAACCAAACAAGAAATAATAAGTACAAAACTCGCCATAAGCCATGGACTGCGCTTTTTTTCTTCAAAACTTTTCATGTCTGGCATTGTACCATCTTCTACACCATAAATTTCATTTAGCTCTTTTTCTATCTGCTTGTCATCTTTACGTGTCTCATCAATTTCTTGTTTCATTTCATCCATCGACCATTCGGTTATTTCTTCTTTTTCTTGTTTTAATTTTTTAGAAGATTTCTTTTTGGTTGGCAGGTCCTTTTTGGAGAATTCAGGAACCTCAATAGTTTCTTCTCCCAAATCAATGACTAATTCTTTATCCACAGTTTCTTCTCCTGAATCAATAACCAATTCTTTATCCAAAGAATCATTTTCTGGTTTTTTTAATTTTTTATTCCTTGCTTTTGTAGGAGAATTATTTTTTTTAATCTTCTTTTTTTTCTTTACCATATTTTAAAAAATTTATTAATAAAAATTAGTTAAACTTAATCCTAATGAATTGCGCCATCCTCGGGACACCTGTCCGCCCTTGGAGGAGAGCCCCGAGGTATTGGCAGAAAGTCTTTTGGTAAATCATTGTTCGAATTCACCTTTCCAATGCAGAGCATCGGGGAATTAAACCAATTTAATTCACTTGTGTCAGTCTAAATCCATTCTTGTCAGTGTAATCAATGATTAAAAAAATATTCTAATCTTTGATTTCTTCCATTACTATACCATAAAATTCATCAACGTAGAGATCTGTCTCAAAAATTGATCCATTCAACGCGAGCTCAATATCATCCGAAGACCTCCATACTGGCTGCCAGCCATCTGGATAAATCAATGTAGAAGAAAATTTACTATTTAGTCCTGATTGTTTTTGAGCTAACAAACTATATCTAGATGCTGTTCTAGCTTCTGGCTTAAATATATCCATCCACTTGCTAAGATTGGATTCTTGTGTCAAATCTTCTTCAAAATTAAAAACTTTGAAAGGAAGTCTATATGTAAAATAAACTTTGGCTTTTTGTCCTGGCTCTACTAATATCCAATTACCAAAAGCAGTCTTACCAAATTCACCAGTCACTCTTGTACCACTAGTATCATGAAAATCCTCGTCTTCTTCAAGGCGAATCAAATCTTGATCTTGCTCATACCATTCTGGTGCTACTTTGAATAATTCTTCATCTGGCCAAGAAAATCCACCAGCATCCATGAGTTCTGAACCTTCTGGAACATATAAACGCAAATAACTGATATTATTACCTCCATAAAATTTTTCTCCTACTGTGCCAGTATGTTCACGCTCAATAAATACTGTAACCAATACAGAACCATCGTCCTGTACCACCGCCTGATGTTCAATTGTCTGCAAAATCTTTGCATCGCTCTTACCACCCTGAATATTTGTGTTGACTACCATTAGATAATCTTGGCTTTCATTTGTTTCTTTTATCTCTCCTGTCCAGCCATATCCTGAAAACTCTTCTTGTGAATCTTCTTCGTTCAAATAAATTTGAATCTCTTTTTGATTTAATGCCGAATGCAATTCTGTAAGCAGTCTCATTAGATCATAGCCGTCTGCCTCTTTTAATTTTTCAAGTAATTCCCCAAACAATCCACTAATTACTTCTTTAGGTTGATTTTTTTCTTTATCATAATTCTCTTCTACTTCTGTTTGCAATTCTTCCAAAGCTCCATCTGCGACAAGTGTCAGATCATAATCTTCACTTATCATAGGCCCCAATACTTTTAACATTCTCTCGAGTACAGTAGCATTGATTGCTATTACTCCATCTGTGGTAGCACTGCGACCATTTTGATAAAACCACTCAATCTTCTGGGCTGAGGCTGGAAAATCAGGAAACCAATTGGCATCCTGAAATTCCCATCTTTCATTTACCAATTGAAGCGGAAGAGGAGGTTCTACAAATTCCTGAAGCTGTCCTTGCAGATCATAAGTACCGCCACCTGGCACTTCCCAATTAACCATTTTTCCTTTTTGTACATCAACCAGAGCAAAACTTCCCATAAATCCCCCTGTTGGTCTAAGCTCATGGTTGTTTTGAAAAACTAGTAGATAACGTTTCAAATTTTCATCTCCCAAAATTAGTCGCAGTGCTTTTGATAAATCAGCCAAATTATTCATGTCATCAATAAAAGCAGTGAAGAGTAACTTGAAATCCTCAAATGATTGTTGAAATTCTACTGGTACTACTTTTTTGTTTACTCTATTCAAATCTTCCAAAGCCTCCTGATACTGTGGCAAAGCACTTCGTAAATGCGCTTGTAGTAAATTTAATTTTGTAGTAGTTTCTGCATCACCATTTTGTACCTGTTGAATCCCTGATACTAGATAACTATTGCCCAGTGCCAAATGATGACCCGCAGACAATAACTCTTGGCGCGAGCTTACTTCCTTTCCCACTATTGGAAGGACTGATGCTACATAGACCAGAGCCCTATGTTCTTTGTCCAAAATTGAGCTGGCATTATCAAAAGAAACCAGAGCAGAATTGAGATCATACTGTGCCTGAGGAATATCTGATTGCAAAGCCGCCATAGTAGAAGACTGCAGAGAAAGAAAAGCATTAGTGCTCTCTTCTACAATCAACTGACTATCAAGCTTTAATTTTTGATAATAGCCAAGTGCAGGAAAAGGTAAAATAGCAATCATACATAGCACCACTGCAAATGATAATGTCCTTTTAAAATTAAAAGTTACTGCTGGTAATTTTATATTTTCTCTTATTCTATCTGATAGCGTTGTTCTAGAAATATTTAATTTTACAGGTTCTCCTCGCTCTAGGCTCGGAGTACTAAATTTTTTGCTTTTATTATCTTTAATTTCTTGTCTATGACGAGATCTCAATTCTTCTCTCCAATCCAGCTCTGTCTCTACTGCCTGTTTTATAAGATGATCAAAATCAATTCCTACTCGCTTTATTTCCTTCGACTTATTATCATTGTACGCTGTAACCTGTCCAAATGGACTAGAAATTTTGTTGGGTTTTAGATCTACTACATGCTGAGAAGGACGTATTTTTTGCACAAACTGAACAGCCACTGGCAGGTTTTCCCTGGTAGCAGATTCTCTCATCTGAGAGCATTTTCGTTTGTCATGACCTGTCTTGTTACAGACAGAACATTTTCTCTTTTTTTTCTGTGGCATGTATACTTTTTACTTTCATAGTATAGCACAAAAATCACTATTCTAAAATATAAAAACACCCACTCTTGTGGATGTTTTTTATTCTAAATACTTACTACTCATTATAAATTTTTAAAGTCTCAATAGCCAACGAGCTTGGTGAAAAACGCTCTATATTTTCTTTCCCATATTGTTTTAATTCTGACCTAATATCCTTATCTGTCAATCCCTGATAAATTACTTCCGCCATCTGCTCATAATTTTCTGGATCAAAGTATAGTGCTGCCTCGCCCAATACTTCTGGCAAACAAGAACGATTCGAAGACACTACTGGCAAATCGTGTGCCATTGCCTCAAGAGGTGGTAAACCGAATCCTTCGTACAGTGATGGAAAAACATAAAGTGATGCCTCTTGGTATAGAATCGACAAATCATTGTCTGGTACAAAACCTGTAATGATTACTGATTTTTGATCTGTTCCGCCAAAGACGGATCCGTCTGGGTCGGAGATTTTTGATTTTAATTTTTTGTAAAAATAATTTTCTCTACCTGCTAAAACCAATTGATAATCATTACTGTATTTTTCATTAAATATTTTCCATGCTTCTACCAGTCCCTCTAAATTTTTGTGAGGATAGGCTGATCCTACATACAAAACAAATGGTTTATTGATTCCATACTTATCCGCAACCAGTTTCCAGTTTCCAGTTTCCAGTTTCTTTTCTCCTATAAAAGGACTTTGATATATTACTGAAATATTCTTAATTTCTGCACCCAAAGTATCCACAATATCGTTCTTGGTAAATTCAGAAGTCACAATAATATGCTTGGCCTTTTTCACAGCATGCCTTATCAAAATTCTATGAGCCTTGTCCTTTAACCAAAACTTAATTGGTCCCAAAGTAGTAGCCTCTGCTCTGGGATAGTGATACATAATAAGATCATGAATTGTGACTACAAACGGATTATTATAAAAAAATGGTACATTCCAATGTGGAAAATGCATTAGATCTATTTCTTCATTTTTAATAATTTTTTTAAATTTAATTTGTTCCCGCCAGCTGTACCAGTCAATATTTGCCAAAATTTTTTTGAAATTCTTTGGCAAATGAATTGTGCCTGACTCCCCTGTCCGAGGTTGCCCATATTTAACTTTTTCAAATTCATCATACTCCACCACCAAATTCCAATTTTCTTTTTTTAAAAATAAGACATACTGATTTTCTATATCAGCTTCTGGTAAATACTTAATCAATTGTTCTACGTACCTACCCAATCCCGCTTGCTTGGGACCAAGCATTCGACAATCTATTCCTATAATCATACTAACTAATTAAAATGGACGACTTACTCTGTACCCTTGTGGTACAAGGTCAAATTAAATTTAAAAATTCTCTAGCTGTTTCATCCCATGAAAATCTTTCTGCGTGTTTTTTAGCTTCTTCTGTTATTTTATTATATATACTATCACCGTTTAATAACATCTCCATGCCCGAAGCAATTTCAGAAGTATTATGAGGATTTACCAAGAAAGCCTTATTGCCTGCGACCTCTGGCAAAGAAGTCCTGTTACTTGTCAAAACTGGAGTGCCACAGGCCATAGCCTCGAGCACTGGAAAACCAAATCCTTCATACAGACTTGGATAAACAAACAAAGATGCTAGTTCGTACAAAGCTTGTTTTTCTGATTCATCTAAAAAACCGAGATATCGAACGCCTGGTGTCTTCTCAATTTTATCCATAATAATATCGTACTTCCACCCCTTTGCCCCGGCAATAATTAGTGAGTAATGATTATTTATGGAATTAGCCTTTTCAAAGGCTTCAATAATTCCTTCAATATTTTTTCTTGGCTCAATCGTTCCTAGAAATAAAATAAATTTATCAGGTAAATTATATTTTTGCTTTACCTGCCGTTTCCAGTTTCCAGCCTGCCCGCCGAATTGGAGGGTTTCCAATTTCCCAAAATTGCTACACAAACCCGGCCTAACAACGCTCACCTTACTTTCTTCTACATCATATAACTCTACAACATCTCTCTTTGTATTTTCTGATGGTGTCAAAATTAAGTCTGCTCGTTCGCACTGTTTTTTTGGATTAATTATTTTATGCCACATTCGACGTTTTAGAGAAAAACACTCTGGTAAAATTTCAAAAGATAAATCATGAATTGTTAGTATATATTTTGTCTTTTTTGAAATAACAGTAAAATTTAAATTTGGAGAAAACCAAGCATCCAAATCTTGTTTTACCAAAGAATCTAGTTTTGGATACTTAAAAAATTTCTGAAATAAATTAAATATCTTATTTGGCCATCTAGTCGATACATAATGAACATTTTCCTGATCCCACAATTGAACATTTTTCGAAACATCTTTAGATGAATTATAAAATAAATAGTACTGATTTTGTTTATCAATTTTAAAAAGAGCATTAAGAAGTTCATAGGTATACTCTCCTACACCTGTTCGGGTTGGATTCATCAAGACTCTAGTATCAACTGCTATATTCATAAATTCATGTCCAATTTACATTGCTGAAAACCTCTATTAAATTCTTCATACCTTTCTTCTACGCAACTCTTTATCCTATTTTTAAACTGTTCAGAACTAAACTGCTCTGCACGTTGACGAATTTTTTCACTATCCCATTCCATGTGATTGAAGTGAATAATGACATCAAGTAATTCCTCCCAAGTTTGCTCATAAAAAAAGACTCCTGTTTCACCAGGTATCACAGTCTCAGTAACACCACCAACCCCATACGCAATTACTGGTCTGCCTGCTGCCATAGATTCTATGGGAGTAATACCAAGATCTTCAATTTGTGGATGAATGAATGCTCTGGCACCACGCAAAAGTTCTATCTTTTTTTCATCTGTAATACGTCCCAAAAATTCTATATTTGACTTAGCTCTTTTTTTGAGCGCTTCAAGCTCTGGTCCTTCTCCGAATATTTTTAAAGGAGTTTTCAATCTATTGAAGACTGACACCAGGAGATCAAATCTTTTGTAAGGTACGATTCTTCCTCCAGATAAAAAATAATTTCCAATTGGTGACGAAGGCTGGTGTCTAGCCATGTCTACTGGCGGATAAATTACCTCACTATCCCTGCGATAATATTTGTTGATTCTCTGCTGTACTGTCCTGGAATTTGCAATAAAATGATCCACACGGTCAACGCTCATCTTGTCCCACAAACGCAAGCGGTGAATTATCCTTGGTAAAAATGCCTTAATCAAACGATTGTATTTCAAATCTGAAATATATTCGTGTGTCTCTGCCCAAAGATAACGTGTCGGTGTATGGCAATAAGAAATATGTAAAGTTTCTGGACGAGTGAGTACACCTTTTGCAAAAGCACTAGTTGACGACAATACAACATCAAATCCATGCAGATTATGTCGTTCAGTAGCAAGAGGCATCAAAGATAGGTACCACTGATATTTACTTTTACCATATGGTAGGCGAGCCAAAAAAGACTGACGTATGTCAGCCTCCTTAAAATATTTTATTCGGGCCGGATCATGGAATAAGACAAAGATAGGTGCCTCTGGCCAAATTTCATGAAATGCTTTCAAGACCCTTTCTGCTCCCCCATCCTGAGCAAGATAATCATGTACGAGGGCTATTTTCATAATATAATAAGCAGAATAAGCAGTAAGTATAGTAAGTCGTAAGTATATTAGTCTAATACTTAGTCTACTTATTGCTTACTCTGCTTATAGTGCTTTCCTCTTCTTAAACAAAATAAAAGGTGTTTTAATAAATACAATCAGATCTGTTAGTAGGCTCCATTTTTCAATATACAAAACATCCAATCTAACCTCATCTTCAAAATTCAAATCACTGCGACCAGAAATTTGAGCCAGTCCAGTGATACCCGGTTTTAGAGTCAAAACTTTGCGGTGGTGCTTTTCGTATTTTTCTACTTCACGAGGCTGGTGCGGACGAGGACCCACAATACTCATCGAACCACCAAGAACATTAAAAAATTGTGGTAATTCGTCTATACTCCACCTACGAATAAATCTGCCAAAAGGAGTAACTCGCGGATCATCTTTAATTTTATAAACAGGGCCGGTCTTTGTGCCTTTTTCTTTTATTAATTCTTTTTCTCTTTCTTCTGCTTTTTTGCCAGATAATCCAAATTGAACACCAGTTGAATCTTTTTTATACATCGAACGAAATTTTAATGTGAAAAACTTTCTTCCGCGAATTCCAACTCTTTCATTTTTATAAATTATTGGCCTGCCTGTTTCTATTAAAATAAAAAGGCCTGAAATTATTGTGATTGGGCATGTGATAATAATAACAACAAGACTCAAAACAATATCAAACAACCTCTTTATAACCCTACCCCAACCATCCAGTCGCGTACGCTTCAATTCTACAATCGGCACTCCAGCCAAAGGGCTAACAGACATATTCGCAGAATAAGTAGAAAACACATCTGCAGAATATTTGAAAACAACGTTGCTTTCATTACAAAAATCGAGTGCTTGCAGTGTTTCATTTTCGTCAGCTCGAGGATTGGTAAAAATCATTTCATCTACTTTTAGTTTTTTTATTTTTCCTATAGTTTCAGTATTAAACTCTTTAAACTTGCCAACTACTTTATAACCCAATTCTTTTCGCTTGTTTAGTGTATCAATTATAACTTCTGCGAGACTCTCTGATCCAATAACGACTACACGACGTAGTCCAAATCCTATTCTATATAAAAATCCTTTTACTCCACGAATAATCAATCTACCCAAAATTACATAAACTATTGCAAACCCCCAACCAGCTGCTACCAAAAAACGAGAATCAAACAATTGCTGAGTAAACATTACGTACAAAGCTATTGCTCCCAAAGCAGTCGTGCAGGCCAAAAAAACACGTGATAGGTCACTAGACATTTTACGATTTGGATTGGTGGAATATAACCCTGCAAAAGCAAAAATAAATAACCAGCCGAGCATAACTAACCAAACTCTATCCAAAAAATCTGATAAAGTAATTTCGAAAATAACAGGACGAATACCAACTGCCCAGTCAGTAAAACGCAAATAATATGCAGAGATTGCAGCTAGAACCAACATGACAAAATCAATTGGCACCTGTAGCATCATTAGAAATATTTCTGATCTTTTCATATAATTACTAATTTTTAGACTAATTTAGACTGATAATGTATATATAATAACGTAAAAAATGCATTTGGTCAACTAGAATAAATACAACAGACTTAGGATTTTGGGGTTGACAATATAGCTTAAATATGATATATTGTTATGGTCTTGTTCATTATAGATGATCGTCCCGACTTAGTCGGGAAGGAAAGTCCGAACTCCCCATAAACCGATAATGGTCTGTGGTCGTGGTAGTGGGTAACACCCACCAGCGTATTGGCGACAATACGTTCGGGACAGTGCCGCAGAGACAATACTATCCGCCTTGGGCGGAGAAAGGTGAAAAGTGAACGGGTGTTTTTGATCTCGAGTCAAAAGCTACTGTTCTCGCTTCCTGGCAACAGGAAAATGTGGTAAACCCTACCTGGAGAAAGTACAGTGTTTCCCGATTTTATCGGGATTCAAAAAGTTAGTACGTTAGATCCCAACAGTAATGTTGGGACTAGAGAAATGATCGTCCTAGACAAAATTCGGCTTATAGTAATGAACAAGATAACAAAAAATACCCGACTCATGGGTATTTTTTGTTTGGACTTGAACCCTCACGCCCGAAGGCACGTGCTCCTAAGGCACGCGTGTACCGTGTACTACAAGAGTACACGGCCATGAACCCTTGTGGTTCATGGTACCAATTTAGAGTGCCGACGGAGGGACTCGAACCCTCACGCCCGAAGGCACGTGCTCCTAAGGCACGCGTGTATACCAATTTCACCACGTCGGCTTATCGCAGTACATTAAACCATAACTACCAAAAAAAAGCAATCCCCATCTAGGGGATCGCTCTTGAAATTATTTAGTTCTTCTAATCCAACATAACTATACAGCTTCCTTCTTTCCATATAAGATCGTCCACCATAGGATGGATCTCCAAAAAATCCTTTACTATTTTTTTCATAGCACCTATTCCAATCCCACATACTATTTCAACTGGATCGTTTGGATTTTGTTTGAAAGAATCACACAGAAAAACATCTATCCTGCTAGTAACTTCATCTGGATGAAGATGCAAACCATGTAGATCTAATGTTGAAAGTTCATCATTTGAAGATCTTATTTCCGCTGCCATTCTTTTTGCCTCTCTATCATCCATATCAAAATAATTAATTCACCTCAACAATTATCTTTTTTTACATTTATTTACAAACCTAACAGACATTATATTTTCTCGTCAGTATAAATCAATTGTAGATCTGTCTTAATCAATGTTTATGATCTTGGATTTTTCTTGAAAAATCCACCGCTCTTTTTGTCGTCAGATCCTCCACTTCTTGGTCCTCTACCAAAACCATCACGTGGAGGTCTTGGCTTGTCGTCAAAAGATCCTGCTCCCTCTGGTCGCGGTATTAGAGCTTTCATAGAAAGATTTACTCTACCCAAATTATCAATTTCATTTACTTTTACCTTAACAATGTCTCCTAATTTCAAAACAT